>JAOPYB010000095.1 GCA_025964835.1 Nocardioides sp.
GGGGTGACCTGGTCGAGGAACTCGCGGAACTTCTCCACCTCGTCCTCCTGCTCGGCGGGCACGGCGAGGCCGGCCTCGTCGAGCACCTCCTCGGCGCAGAGGATCTTGGTGCCGGTCCGCAGGGCCAGGGCGATGGAGTCGGACGGCCGCGCGCTCACCTCGGCGCCGGAGCCGAAGACCAGGGTCGCGAAGAACACGCCGTCCTTGACGTCGGTGATCCGCACCTCCGTCAGCTCGTTGCCGGTCGCCTCCAGCACGTCCTTCATCAGGTCGTGGGTCAGCGGCCTCGGTGGCACGACGCCCTGCTGGGCGAAGGCGATCGCGGTGGCCTCGACGGCCCCGATCCAGATCGGGAGATAGCGCTCCCCCGTCACCTCGCGCAGCAGCACGATCGGCTGGTTCGAGGGCATCTCGACCCGGACTCCCATGACATCGACTTCGCGCACGTCCTCACCCTACTCCGGGACCGCGAGGGCTCCGAGGCGCGTCAGGAGGAGGACAGCCCTATCTTGACCAGCGTCGCGTGCAGCCGCACCGAGAGGGCAGCGATCTCGCTGACGACCTCTTCGGCGCGGGCCTTCGCGGCGGCGTCGCGGCCCCGCTTGTGCGGGGCGACGACCTGCTCCACCAGGCCGACCTCGCGGTCGGCGGAGGTCTTGAACGCACGCAGGTGGCGGGGCTCGAAGCCGAAGTCGGCCAGCTCCCGTGCGGTCCGGGCCACGACCAGGGCATCGGTGTCGTAGTGGCCGGTGCCGGGGCGCGGGGTGATCAGGGCGTACTGCTCGAGCTGGTCGAGCAGCTCCTCGGAGATCTCCGCGATCTTGACGAGCTCGCGGCGCGAGAGCCGCAGGTTGTCGCGCCGGGTGAACGCCTCGGGACTCGGCAGCCCGTCGGCCGCGAGCGCCACGCTGGGCACGGTCGGCACCACCGCATCGATCGGCGGGGGCTCGAGACCGCGGTCGATCGCGTCGAGGTGCTCACCGATGACCTTGAGCGGCAGGTAGTGGTCGCGCTGCATCCGCAGCACGTAGCGGAGCCGGTCGATGTCGCCGGCGGAGAACTTGCGGTAGCCCGCGGGCGTGCGCTCGGGCTTGATCAGACCCTTGTCCTCGAGGAAGCGGATCTTGGGGATCGTGATCCCCGGGAAGTCGGGACGCAGCCGGTCGAGGACCTCGCCGATGTTCATCCGGGCCCGGGACGACCCGGAGGCCGCACCACCCGACAACGAGGTCGAGGTCGAGGTCATGCTCAGGCGCTCTCGTGCCCGGAGAAGAAGACCAGACGGTACTTGCCGATCTGGACCTCGTCGCCGTCCTTGAGCTGCACCCGGTCGATCCGGTCGCGGTTCACGTAGGTGCCGTTGAGGCTGCCGACGTCGCTGACCGTGAAGGTCTCACCGGTGCGGTTGAACTCGGCGTGCCGTCGGGACACGGTCACGTCGTCGAGGAAGATCTCGCTGTCGGGGTGACGACCGGCGTTCACGACATCGGCGTCGAGCAGGAACCGGCTGCCGGACCCGGGGCCGCGCTGCACGACCAGCAGGGCGTGCCCGGAGGGCAGCGCGTCCACCGCCGCGGCGTCGACCGGGTTCAGCTGGCGGTCGGACGTCTCGGTCTTGTCGGCGCCCGCCCCGATCGCGATGGTCGCGGTCGTCTCACCCGCCGAGTCCTGCGACGGCTGGGCCGCCTGGGACGCCTCGCTGGTCACGAGACGGCTCCCGCACTGCGAGCAGAAGCGGGCGTCGTCGGGGTTCTGCTTGCCACACGCTGTGCAGAACGGCATCGGTCAACCTCCGGTTCGTGTCGTCACCGCCAGCCGGTGTACCGGGCGAAACCCTCAAGGCCGGGTTGAGGTTGACGGTTGCTCCGAACCTATCAGCACACACGGAGGCTCCGCCCCCGTGGACCCCCGAGACAACCGGGGTGTCGCGCGGCGGCGCTCAGGCTTCGAGCGAGGCCTCGTAGGCCGCAGCGTCCATGAGTCCGTCGAGCTGGCCGGCGTCCGACGGGACGACCTCGAAGAGCCAGCCGCCGCCGTACGGGTCGTTGTTGACCAGCTCGGGGGTCGCGTCCAGGGAGTCGTTGCGGGCGACGACCTCGCCCGTGACCGGCGCGTAGACGTCGCTCACGGACTTGGTCGACTCCAGCTCGCCACAGGTGCTGCCGGACTCGACCGTGTCGCCCACGTCGGGCAGGGACACGTAGACGATGTCGCCCAGTGCGTCCTGCGCGTAGTGGGTGATCCCGATCCGGACGGAGCCCTCGTGGTCACCGGGCGTGCGCAGCCACTCATGCTCGGTGGTGTACTTCAGGTCGTCGGGGTACAAAAGGTCTCCTGAGGGCGAACGAGTGCGGTGGCACCTGACGTGGGCAGGCTACTGCCCCAGATCGGGTTGCGCGTACCGAGGTTGCACCGGCTCCCGAACGCTCTCGATGTCGAGCGAGGTCAGCTCGGTGATATCCACGGTCTGGCCGTCCTGCTCGAACTGGGACTTCGGGCCCTGGACGAACGTCATGCCGCCGCTGAGCGTGTGCGGATCGCCGATCACGTCGATCACGTACGGCGCGGCGAGCAGGGTCCCGTCCACCACGATCCCCACGCCGCCCGGCCCCTCGTCGACCGCGCTCTGCGCGATGATGCGCACCTTGCCGTTGAGCTGCATGGCCTCGGCGCCCGCGGCCCTGAGCTCCTGGATCGTGTCGAGCAGCGAGTCGATGTCGACGGGTGCGTCGACCTCCTTGATCGTGATCCGGATCCCCGGGCCGGTGACCGGCACCAGCCCGGCCAGGATGCTCAGCGTGTCGGAGCGGTCCTTCTCCTGGGCGAGGGCGGCCTGGCGCGCGTCGGTGCTCGACTGGAGGTCGCGACGGGTCGCCTCGAGCCGGGCGATCTCCGACTGGGCGCGCTGCGTGGTGCCGGCCAGCCCGTTGAGCACGTCGATCAGGTCCTGCTCGCGGTAGCCGGCGTACGTGTCGTCGACCTCGGTCGAGCGCACCTGCGTGACCGCGGCGAAGCCGACGA
>JAOPYB010000101.1 GCA_025964835.1 Nocardioides sp.
CCGGGTCCAGGAGATCCTCGAGGTCGTCGGCCTGAACCCCGAGCACTACAACCGCTACCCCAACGAGTTCTCCGGCGGCCAGCGCCAGCGCATCGGCATCGCCCGGGCGCTCACGCTGAACCCCAAGCTCCTCGTGGCCGACGAGCCGGTCTCCGCCCTCGACGTATCGATCCAGGCCCAGGTCATCAACCTGCTCCAGGACCTCCAGCGTGAGTTCGAGATCGCCTACCTCTTCATCGCACACGACCTGGCGATCGTCCGGCACTTCTGCCCCGAGGTCGCGGTCATGTACCTCGGCAAGATCGTGGAGATCGCCGACCGCGAGACGATCTACGCACGTGCGCACCACCCGTACACCCAGGCCCTGCTGTCCGCCGTCCCGGACGTGAAGCAGGCGGCCATCGGCGGCCGGCGCGAGCGGATCATGCTCGAGGGCGACGTGCCGTCGCCGATCAACCCCCCGTCCGGCTGCCGCTTCCGCACCCGGTGCCACCTCGCGCAGGAGATCTGCGCCAAGGTCGAGCCGCCGCTGCTGCAGATCGGCCCGCGTCACAAGGTCGCCTGCCACTTCCCGGGCGAGCTGGGCCGCCCGCCGCAGACGCCGGTCACCACCGGCATCCTCGGCGTCGATAACCAGGGCAGCCCCGTGTCCGGCGAGACCCCGAAGCCACTGAACACCGGCTCGAGCTACGAGAAGACCTGGTTCGACGTGAAGACCAGACAGATGGTGTCCGCCTGACCGGTCGGTCGACCCCTCGTCGGCCGCACCACCTACGGTGACGGGTGTGGAGGGACTCTTCGACGCCCCGGGTGCGCCCGGACGACCGATCGGGAGCGGCGCGCTCTCGGCCAACACGCACGCGTCCGCCCCGCTCGCCGTGCGGATGCGTCCGCGCACCCTCGACGAGCTCGTCGGCCAGGCGCAGCTGCGCGCCCCGGGCTCGCCGCTGCGGCGCCTCATCGAGGGTGACCAGCCGATGTCACTGCTGCTCTGGGGTCCGCCCGGCACCGGCAAGACGACGATCGCCTCGATCCTCAGCCAGCAGACCGACCGCCGCTTCGTCGAGGTGTCGGCGGTCTCGGCTGGTGTGAAGGAGGTGCGCGCGGCGATCGATGCCGCCCGCTCCGAGCTCGTGGGCGGTGGCCGCGAGACGGTGCTCTTCGTCGACGAGGTGCACCGGTTCAGCAAGGCACAGCAGGACGCTTTGCTGCCCGGCGTCGAGAACCGGTGGGTGACCCTGGTCGCCGCGACCACCGAGAACCCCTTCTTCTCCGTGATCTCGCCGCTGCTGTCCCGCAGCCTGCTGCTCAGGCTGCAGTCCCTGGACGACGACGACATCCGCGCCGTGCTCGCGCAGGCGCTGTCCGACGAGCGGGGCCTCGGCGGGAAGATCACCGTCGAGGACGACGCCCTCGACCACCTGGTGCGGCTCGCGGGCGGCGACGCCCGGCGCTCCCTCACCTACCTCGAGGCCGCGGCCGGCGCGGCCACCTCCCAGGGCCTCCGCGTCGTCGACCTGACCACCGCCGAGACGGCGGTCGACCAGGCGGCGGTCCGCTACGACCGCCAGGGCGACCAGCACTACGACGTGACGAGCGCGTTCATCAAGTCCGTCCGGGGCTCCGACGTCGACGCCGCCCTGCACTACCTGGCCCGCATGATGGAGGCGGGGGAGGACCCCCGGTTCATCGCCCGCCGCCTGGTCATCCTCGCCAGCGAGGACATCGGGCTCGCCGACCCGACCGCGCTGACGACGGCGGTGGCGGCCGCCCAGGCCGTCCAGCTGATCGGGATGCCCGAGGCGCGACTCAACCTCGCGCAGGCGACGATCGCGCTGGCGGCCGCGCCCAAGTCCAACGCCGTGATCATGGCCATCGACGCGGCGAGCGCCGACGTCCGCGCCGGCAAGATCGGCCCCGTCCCACCGCACCTGCGCGACGCGCACTACTCGGGGGCCAAGAAGCTCGGCCACGGCCCGGGCGCACCAGTCCCCTACAAGTACAGCCACGACGAGCCGTTCGGCATCGCCGAGCAGCAGTACGCCCCCGACGTCGTCGCCGACGCGGCGTACTACCAGCCCACGAGCCTCGGGGCCGAGGCGGCGATCAAGGAGCGCTGGGAGCGCGTGCGTCGCCTGATCCGGGGGTCTCGGGACCCGAAGGGCTCGCGATAGGGTCGGGCACTGTGATGCAGGAGTGGATCGTGCCGTCCGTGCTCGGCGCGCTGGCCCTGCTCGCCCTCGTCCTCGCCGTCGTGCTGATGCTCGGTCGCGCCCGGACCGAGCGCGAGCTGCGTTCGGCGCGTGCCGAGGCGGGGGCCCTGCGCGCCCAGATGGACGAGATCGAGCGACGGCTGCCCGCTCCCGCGCGGCCGCGCGAGCCCGCCGGGGACCCGCCCGACTACGTCATCACCCACCTCGGCGAGGAGGCCACGGCTCCGCGGCACTCCGGTGCCGCGCCCGGCGACGGCCCCGGGAGCCGCGTCGATCCGGCGCTCTTCGCCGACCTGGTGTTGCGCGAGACGGTCGTCCGGGCGGCCTCCCTCGCCCACGGCGTGCGCGTCGCGCTCGCTCCCGAGGTGCGCAACCGGATCCGCTTCGAGATGCGCCGCGAGGTCCGTCGGGCCCGCAAGCAGCGGCGTGCCGAGCTCAAGGAGGCGCGGCGGCAGCTCGAGGCCCGTCAGCGCGCCACCCTCACCGACGACGAGGACGCGGCGTGAAGCGCGGCCTCTGGTTCGTCACCGGTGCGGGCGCCGGTGTCTATGCGATGGTGCGTGGCCGGCGCGCGGCCGAGGCCCTGACCGCGGACGGGCTGCGCGACCGCTGGCGCGGGGTCGCCCTCGGGGTGCGGATGTTCCGCCACGAGGTCGCCCAGGGCTCCGCCGAGAAGGAAACCGAGTTGCGCGAGCGCTACGGCCTCGTGCCTCATGGGACACCCGAGCTCGAGACGGGACGGCACAGGGCCGTGGTCTCGAGGGGCTCGGCAGGCTCGACCGCCGACACGGGGCACGAAACGGAACACGACACGAGGCGCCACGACAGGGAAGGCAGCACCTGATGGACACCGCGGAGATTCGCCGGCGGTTCGTCGCTCACTTCGAGCGCGACGGCCACCAGGCGGTGCCGTCTGCCTCGTTGCTGCTCGACGACCCGAACCTGCTGTTCGTCAACGCGGGCATGGTCCCGTTCAAGCCCTACTTCCTGGGCCAGGAGACCGCGCCGTACGACCGGGCGACCAGCGTGCAGAAGTGCGTGCGGACGCCCGACATCGAGGACGTCGGCAAGACGACCCGGCACGGCACGTTCTTCGAGATGTGCGGCAACTTCTCCTTCGGCGACTACTTCAAGGAGCACGCGATCGAGCTCGCGTGGGACCTGGTCACGAAGTCGGTGGCCGACGGCGGCTGGGGCTTCGCCGAGTCCAGGCTCTACCCCAGCGTCTACGAGGACGACCCCGAGGCGGTCGAGCTGTGGCGCAAGGTGACGGGGCTGCCCGACGACCGGATCATCCGGCTGGGCAAGGCCGAGAACTACTGGTCCATGGGCGTCCCCGGCCCCGGTGGGCCCTGCTCGGAGATCCTCATCGACCGCGGTCCGGCGTACGGCCCCGACGGCGACTTCAGCGCCGAGGACCGCTACCTGGAGTTCTGGAACCTGGTCTTCATGCAGGACGAGCTCAGCGGTGTCCGCAGCAAGGTCGACTTCGACATCGCGGGTTCGCTGCCGAAGAAGAACATCGACACCGGCATGGGTCTGGAACGGGTCGCCTTCCTGATGCAGGGATGCGAGAACATGTACGAGATCGACGTCATGTTCCCCGTCATCGAGAAGGCGATGGAGCTCACCGGTCGCCGCTACGGCGCCGATACTGGGCCAGATTCTCGGGTGGACGACGTCCGCTTCCGCGTGATCGCCGACCACGTCCGCAGCGCGATGATGCTGATCGGTGACGGCGTGACGCCGGGCAACGAGGGGCGGGGCTACGTCCTGCGTCGGCTGCTGCGCCGCGCGGTCCGCTCGATGCGCCTGCTCGGCTACGAGGACCGCGCGCTGCCCGAGCTGATGCCGGTCAGCCGCGACAAGATGGGGGAGACCTACAGCGACCTGCACCGCGACTGGGACCGCATCGCACAGGTCGCGTACGCGGAGGAGGACGCGTTCCGCAAGACCCTCCAGGCGGGCACCCAGATCTTCGACCTGGCCGCCCAGGACGTGAAGGCGAGTGGCCAGACCCGGCTCTCCGGGCCCAAGGCGTTCGCGCTCCACGACACCTACGGTTTCCCGATCGACCTGACCCTCGAGATGGCCTCCGAGGCCGGGCTGAGCGTCGACGAGGACGGCTTCCGCGCGCTGATGCTCGAGCAGCGCGAGCGGGCGAAGGCCGACGCGCGCGGCAAGAAGGGCCAGCACGCGGACACCAGTGTCTACCGGGGCATCCTCGACGCCAACGGACCCACCGAGTGGCTGGCCTACGAGACCCTCGAGACCGAGTCCAGGGCGCTCGCGCTGCTGGCCGGCGGGGCGCCCGCGACCTCGCTCGCCCAGGGCGAGGTCGGGGAGCTGGTCCTCGACCGCACCCCGTTCTACGCCGAGTCCGGCGGCCAGGCGGCCGACGCGGGCACCATCGAGTTCGACGGTGGCCGCCTCGAGGTCCTCGACGTCCAGCGGCCGGTCCGCGGCCTGGTCGTGCACCAGGTCAGGGTGACCGACGGCGAGCTCGCCCCCCGCGGAGTGCTGCACGCCCGCGTGGACCCCGACTGGCGCACCGGTGCGCGTCAGGCGCACTCCGGCACCCACGTCGTGCACGCGGCCCTGCGCGAGGTGCTCGGCCCCACGGCCCTGCAGTCAGGCTCCTACAACCGGCCCGGCTATCTCCGTCTCGACTTCGGCTGGACCACCGGCCTGTCGTCCGAGCAGCTGCACGACCTCGAGCAGGTGTCCAACAACGCCCTGCGCGCCGACCTGCCCGTCGGTGCGCAGTACATGACGCTGCCCGAGGCCCGCGACTGGGGCGCGATCGCGCTCTTCGGTGAGACGTACGACGCCAGCCTGGTCCGCGTCGTCGAGATCGGCGGCCCCTGGTCGCGCGAGCTCTGCGGTGGCACCCACGTCGACCACTCGTCGCAGATCGGCACGATCGTCGTGACGGGGGAGTCCTCCGTCGGCTCCGGCAACCGGCGGATCGAGGCGCTCACGGGCGTCGAGGGGTTCGCCTACCTGGCGCGTGAGCGCGACGTGGTCGCCCAGCTCACCGGCCTGCTCAAGACCCAGCCCGACGACCTCGTCGGCCGCGTCGGCGACCTGGTCGAGCGGCTGCGTGCCGCCGAGAAGGAGGTCGAGAAGGCCCGGGTCGGCCAGCTGCTCGCCGCCGGTGGCAGGCTCGCGGCCGGCGCGAGCCAGGTCGCGGGCGTCAACGTCGTGGCGCACCGCGCCGACGGGGCCGGCGGCGGCGACGTCCGGACGCTCGCCCTCGACGTGCGTGGCCGGCTGCCCGCCGGGCAGCCCGGCGCCGTGGTCGTCATCGGCTCGACGGGTTCCGGGGCCGACGTCAAGGTGTCGGTCGTGGCGGCCGTCAACGACGAGGCCCGGGCCCGCGGCATCAGCGCCAACGACCTGGTCCGCGCGGTCGGCCCGCTGGTCGGTGGCAAGGGCGGCGGCAAGGACGACGTCGCGCAGGGCGGCGGCTCCGACACCTCCCGCATCGACGAGGCGCTCGCACTGGTCCAGACCGAGGTCGCCCGCCTCGCCGGTCAGGCCTGAGGCCTTGCGCCACGGCGTACGACTCGGGATCGATCCGGGCGACGCCCGGATCGGGGTCGCGCGCAGTGACCCCTCCGGGTTCCTCGCCACGCCGGTCGAGACGGTCCGGCGGGGCAGAGGGGACCTGGCCCGGATCGCCCAGATCCTGGCCGAGGAGGAGGCGGTCGAGATCGTCGTCGGCCTGCCCCGCTCGCTCTCGGGGAGCGAGGGCCCGGCGGCGCTCAAGGCGCGGGAGTTCGCGGCCCAGCTGGCCCGCCGGGTGGCGCCCGTCCCGGTGCGCCTGTGCGACGAGCGGCTGACCACGGTGTCGGCGGAGGCTATGCTGCGCGACCGTGGCCGCAAGGGCACCAAGCGTCGCGCCGTCGTCGACCAGGCGGCGGCCGTCGTGATCCTGCAGCACGCCCTGGACACCGAACGCGCGACGGGGGCCGCGCCCGGTGAGATCCTCGAGGAGACCCATGAGTGACCAGATCCTGGACGACGAGTACGACGAGCAGCCCCCGCCCACGGGTGGCCGCCGGCGCAAGCGCCGGGGGATCAAGGGCTGCCTGGCCGTGCTGGTGGCGCTCGCGGTGGTGGTCGGCGGCTTCTACTTCGTCGTGACCAGGGGCATCGACCTGCTCCAGAGCCAGTTCTCCTCGGCGAAGGACTTCGACGGCCCCGGCCGCGGCAAGCTCACCTTCGAGGTACACAAGGGCGACAGCGTCGCCGAGATGGGCCGCAACCTCAAGAAGGCCGGCGTCGTCGCCTCGGTGGAGGCGTTCACGGACGCGGCCGCGGCGAACTCCGACTCGACCAAGATCCAGGTCGGCTTCTACCAGCTCAAGAAGGAGATGCACGCGGCCGACGTGGTGCAGGTCCTCGTCGACCCGAGCAACATCGTGCAGAGCACCGTGACGATCCCCGAGGGGCTGCGGGTCACCGACATCCTCGACGTCCTCGCCGCCAAGACCGACTTCCCCCGCGCGGCCTTCCAGAAGGTCCTCGACAACCCCGACGAGCTGGGCCTGCCGGACTACGCGGAGGGCAACGCGGAGGGCTACCTGTTCCCCGCGACGTACGCGTTCGGGCCCAAGGAGACGCCGAAGACGATGCTCCAGACCATGGTGGCCCGCTGGCAGCAGGCGGCGGACGACGCCGACCTCGAGGGAGCCGCCGCCGACCTGGGCTACACCCCCGCCCAGCTGATGGTCGTGGCCAGCCTGGTCGAGGCCGAGGCCGGCCGTGCCCAGGACCGGGGCAAGGTCGCCCGGGTCGTCTACAACCGGCTCGAGGGCGACGAGACCAACCACCTGCTCCAGATCGACGCCTCGGTCAACTACGGGCTGCAGCAGAAGCTGGGCGTGGCCCTGACGACCGAACAGCTCGCCCAGGACACGCCGTACAACACCTACACCAGGCCCGGCCTCCCCCCGACGCCGATCGAGGCGCCGGGCGACGCGGCCATCGCCGCGGCGGCGCACCCGACCGAGGGCGACTGGTACTACTACGTCACGGTCAACCTGCGCACCGGCGAGACCAAGTTCGCCAAGACCTACGACGAGT
>JAOPYB010000117.1 GCA_025964835.1 Nocardioides sp.
TGGCCCTGCGGACCGGCACCAAGATCCTCTGCGCCGAGGAGGTGCTCGACGAGGCCGGCCTCGCCGTGCCCGCCGAGCAGGAGGACGAGGTGGAGAAGTTCCGCGAGTTCCTCGACCAGGTCACCCCGGAGGACTTCGAGGCCCCGACCGACTCGGATTCGTGACCGGGTCCCGGCAGCCAGCTCGGGAAACTCTGACCCTCAGGTTGAGGTTGAGGGTTCCGACACGCCGCCGCTGTCGTTGACCACCCTCAGGTGGAGGCTTACCTTGAGCTGTCTCTGTTGTAACTCCACTGCTGTGGTTGTCCCGACGTCCGGGCTCCCGCACTTCCCCTGAGGGTTACGTCCAACGGAGTAGACCCGCGGAGGACCGTGTGAACGAGAACGAGCAGCAGCTGAGCCAGACCGCCGAGGCGGCCCGGGCTGCCGAGACCGCCGAGGAGCAGGGTCTCCTGTTCAGTGACGACGTCTCCCCGCTGCCAAGTGACACCGGCTACCGCGGCCCCACGGCGTGCAACGCCGCCGGCATCACCTACCGCCAGCTCGACTACTGGGCCCGCACCGGCCTGGTCGAGCCCACCGTGCGCGGCGCGAAGGGCTCCGGCTCGCAGCGGCTCTACTCGTTCCGCGACATCCTGATCCTCAAGGTCATCAAGCGGCTCCTCGACGCCGGCATCTCGCTCCAGCAGATCCGCACCGCGGTGCAGCACCTGCGTGAGCGCGGCACCGACGACCTGACCCGCGTCACGCTGATGAGCGACGGCGCGACGGTCTACGAATGCACCAGCAACGACGAGATCATCGACCTCCTCCAGGGCGGCCAGGGCGTCTTCGGCATCGCCATCGGCGGTGTCTGGCAGGAGATCGAGGGCACCCTCGCCGAGCTGCCCTCAGAGCGCACCGCGGCCGACGAGACCATCCCGGCGGCCAGCGACGAGCTCGCCGCGCGCCGCGCGGCCCGCTCCGCCGGCTGACCCACCCGAGCACCGTCGACCCGTCAGAAACTTTCTGGCGGGTCGGTGTCATTTCGCGTGGGTGCGCAGGAGGTTGGTAGGTTGGCGGGGCTGACTCTCCCGCGCGGGAGAGCCCCCGGTGCTTGAGCTGGCCGGGGCGCCGAAGGGGCAATTCCTCCCCGGAACCTCTCAGGCACAAGGACCGCGCGGGTCAGGCACTCTGGAGCGCCAACGGCGGTGTGACAGAGGGGGAGGCACCCGAACGACCTTCGAGGAGCCATCGTGTCCGACCACCCCAGCCTGTCCGAGCTCGACGCCGCGCTGCCGTTCGTCGACCGGCACATCGGGCTGCGGCCCGCCGACGTCGACTCGATGCTCGAGCGGCTCGGTTTCGACTCGCTCGACGCGCTGATGCACGCCGCGGTGCCCGGTGGCATCCGGGCCGCGGCCGACCTCGACCTGCCGGCGCCGCTCACCGAGGAGGCCGCCGCCCGCGAGCTCCGGGCGATCGCCGCGGCCAACCGGCCGGGGGAGACGATGATCGGGCTCGGCTACCACGCCACGATCACGCCGCCGGTCATCCGGCGCAACGTCCTCGAGGACCCGAGCTGGTACACCGCCTACACGCCCTACCAGCCGGAGATCTCCCAGGGCCGCCTCGAGGCCCTGATCAACTTCCAGACCGTGGTCGGCGACCTGACCGGCCTGCCGACCGCGAACGCCTCCCTCCTCGACGAGGCCACCGCCGCCGCCGAGGCGATGACGCTGGTGCGCCGTGGCAACCGCAAGGCGTCCGGCCCGTTCGTCGTCGACGCCGACGCCCTGCCGCAGACGATCGACGTCGTGCGCACCCGGGCCGAGGCGATGGGCATCGAGGTCGTGGTCGCCGATCTGACCGACGGGCTGCCCGACGGCGAGCTGTGCGGCGTCCTGGTGCAGTACCCCGGCGCCTCCGGCCGGATCCTCGACCCGCGGGCCGTGTTCGCCGAGGCCCACGCCCGCAACGCGCTCGCCGTCGCCGCCGCCGACCTGCTGGCGCTCACCGTCCTCGAGGCACCGGGCGAGCTCGGCGCCGACGTGGTGGTCGGCTCCTCGCAGCGCTTCGGCGTCCCCTTGTTCTACGGCGGGCCGCACGCCGGCTACATGGCCGTCGCCGCGGGGCTCGAGCGGCACCTGCCCGGCCGCCTGGTCGGCGTCTCGGTCGACGCCGAGGGCCGACCGGCGTACCGCCTCGCCCTGCAGACCCGCGAGCAGCACATCCGCCGCGACAAGGCGACGTCGAACATCTGCACCGCCCAGGTACTGCTGGCCGTCGTGGCCTCGATGTACGCCGTGTACCACGGCCCCGAGGGGCTCAAGGCGATCGCCACCCGCACCCACCGCTACGCCGCGGTGCTGGCTCGGGCCCTCGGCGACGCCGGCATCCCCGTCGAGCACGAGGAGTTCTTCGACACCCTCGCCGTGCGGGTGCCCGGCCGCGCCGCCGACGTGGTCCGCACCGCCCGGTCGTACGGCGTGCAGCTGCGGCTCGTCGACGAGGACGTCGTCGGCATCTCGACCTCGGAGACCACCAGCCGCTCGACGCTGACCAGCGTGCTCAAGGCCTTCGGGGTGGACACGGGCGGACCAGGCGTAGACATCGCCGCGCTCGACGAGGCCGCCGGCGACGCCCTGCCCGACGACCTGCGCCGCGCCACGCCGTACCTCACCCATGAGGTGTTCTCGGCGCACCACAGCGAGACCGCGATGCTGCGCTACCTGCGCAAGCTCTCGGCCCGCGACTACGCCCTGGACCGCGGCATGATCCCGCTCGGCTCCTGCACGATGAAGCTGAACGC
>JAOPYB010000180.1 GCA_025964835.1 Nocardioides sp.
AGTTCCCCTACGCCACTCCCAGCGGGGGCATCTACGACAGTGGTGACTACCACCGGGCCCTCGACCTGGCGCTCGAGAACGTGGACTACGAGCGGCTCCGCAAGGAGCAGGTCGTGGCCCGCGAGAACGGCGAGTGGATGGGCATCGGGATGGCCACCATCGTGGACCCGTCCGCCACCAACATCGGGTACGTCGGCCTGGCGACCCCCGTCCAGGACCGGACAGCCAAGCGCGGGAAGTCCGGATCGACCGAGCACGTCCGGGTGAGCGTCGACATGCAGGGCGTGGTCTCCGTGCTCCTCGGCTCGGTCCCCCAGGGGCAGGGACACGCCACGGTGGCCCGCGACATCGTCGCCCGGCACCTCGGCCTCCCCGTCGAGCAGGTCCGGCCCCGGGTCGAGATGGACACCGCCAGCACGCCCTGGACGATCAGCTCGGGCAGCTACTCCTCGCGCTTCGCGCCGCTGCTCACCAGCGCCCTACTCGCGGCCGCCGACGGCATCGCGGCGACGATCAGGATCGCCGCCAGCATCCTGCTCGAGGCCGACCCCGACACCCTCGAGCTGGCGCACGGCCAGGTCCGCGTCGCCGACGACCACAGCCGGTCCGTGGCCTTCCGGCACGCCGCCGGGCTCGTCCACTGGGACCCGGGCTCGCTGCCCGCCGGGGTCCCGGCGCGGCTCTACGAGGAGGCGGCGTTCAGCCCGCCCCAGTCGAAGGCGGCCTCGCGCACGGACCAGATCAACTCGAGTCTCTGCTACGGCTTCGTGGCCGAGGTGGTCGTCGTGCGCATCGACCCCGAGACCCTCCGGCTCTCCATCGAGAACGTCTCGACCGTCCATGACGCCGGCACGATCCTGAACAAGACCCTCCTGGAGGGACAGGTCCACGGCGCCCTGGCCCAGGCCATGGGCGGCGCCCTGTTCGAGGAGCTGACCTACTCGGACTCCGGTCAGCCCACGGCGGGCACCTTCATGGACTACCTGTGCCCCACCTCCGCCGAGGCCTGCTTCCCGCTGGTCAGCGGCCACCTCGAGACCCCCTCCCCCCTCACCCGGCTGGGCGCCAAGGGATGCGGGGAGGGCAGCTCGATGAGCCTGCCCGTCGCGATCGCCAACGCGGTCGCCGACGCTCTCGCCCCCGAGGGCATCTCGATCGACTCACTGCCCCTGCACGGCAACGTGCTCCACCGCCTGCTCACCACCACGAAAGGAACCTGACATGCCGCTCACCGGAGGCGAGATCCGCCTGGACCACAGCCACGAGGGACGGGTCGCCAACCTGACGCTCTCGCACGGCCGCTACAACGTCATCACCTGGGAGACCCGGCAGGTCATGGCCGAGCGGTTCGCCGAGATCGACGCGGACCGGCAGGTCCAGGTCGTCGTCATCCGGGCCGAGGGCGAGCACTTCACGTCGGGTGGAGACATCGCCGGCTTCATGGAGGTGGACCCGGTCGACCTCACCGATCTCGGCCACAACATCACCGCCCCGTCACGCAGCCCCAAGCCGGTGATCGCCTCGATCGACGGCTACTGCTTCGGCGTCGGGCTCGAGCTCGCGCTGTCCTGCGACATCCGGATCGCGACCGACCGGTCGAGGTTCGCGCTGCCGGAGATGAAGCTCGGCATGATCCCGGGCAGCGGCGGCACCCAGCGTCTGGCCCGGCTGATCGGCCTGTCACGGGCGAAGTTCCACATCCTGACCGGGGAGCGGATAACCGGGCAGCAGGCCCTGGACTGGGGTCTCACCTCCCACAACTGTGCCGACTCAGCCGAGCTCGAGAAGCAGACCGACGACGTCGTGGCCACGCTGCTGGGGCACTCCTCGATGGCCCTGCGCACGGCGAAGGAGGTCCTCGACCGCGGCATCGACGGGCCGCTCTACACCGGCATCGAGCTGGAGCGGAAGGCCTACGCCATGCTGCGCGCCAGCCACGACTTCGCCGAGGGCGTCGCCGCCTTCGGTGAGAAGCGCAAGCCGAAGTTCGAGGGTCGGTGACCGGCAGGTGAAAGCCGCCCCGTTCGCCTACGTCCGCCCCGGCTCGACCCAGGACGCCCTCGCCGAGCTCGGGCGAGACGGCGCCAAGGTCCTCGCGGGTGGCCAGTCGCTCGTGCCGGTGCTGGCCATGCGTCTGGGGCGTCCCTCGGTGCTCGTCGACATCAACGCGGTGCCCGAGCTCGCCCGGATCACGCGGGCCGACGGCCAGCTCCGCGTCGGGGCGAGCGCGCGCCAGCGTCACGTCCAGCACCACGCCGCGGCCGCGGAGGTACCGCTGCTGAGGCTGGCGCTTCCGTGGGTCGGACACCGGGAGATCCGCAGTCGCGGCACCGTCTGCGGGAGCGTCGCCCACGCGGACCCCTCGGCCGAGCTGCCGGCCGTCGCGGCCTGCCTGGACGCAACGATGGTGGTCGCTGGCGCCGAGGGCGTCCGCGAGGTCCCTGCCGGCGAGTTCTTCACCGGCGCGATGTCCACCGTGATCGGTGCCGAGGAGCTGCTCACCGAGGTGCGGTTCCCCGTCGCCGCCCCGGGCGAGGGCCATGGCTTCGGCGAGTTCGCCCGCCGGCACGGCGACTTCGCGCTCGCGGGGGTGGCGGTGTGGGTGCGGACCACGGGGGAGGACGTCGTGGCCAGGATCAGCTGCTTCGGCGTCTCCGACCGACCCGTCACCCGCGACGTCTCGGCCCAGCTGAGCGAGGCGCTGGCCACGGCGGGCGCCCGGCCGACCGAGCCGGACCTGCGCCGGGCACTGGCCGACCACGCCGACCAGATCGCGGACGAGGTGGTCGACACGGGCGGGGACGCCCACGCCAGCACGGCGTACCGATGCCGACTGACCGCCGGCCTGCTGTCACGCGAGGTGGCGCGGGCCTACCTCAAGTCCCTGCGCTCCGCAGAGGAAGGAACGTCGCGATGAGCCTGCCCAGGGCCTACGCCCGCACCGAGGCCGACGAGACGGTCGAGGTGACCATGACGGTGAACGGCTCCGCGACCACCCTGTCGCTGCCCTCCCGGGTCACGCTGTCCGACGCGCTGCGCGACCACCTCGGCCTGACCGGCACCCATGTCGGGTGTGAGCACGGCATCTGCGGGATGTGCACGATCCTGGTCGACGGCGAGGCCGCGCGCGCCTGCCTGCTGCTCGCCGTCCAGCTCGACGGCGCCGAGATCACCACGGTCGAGGGACTGGGCCGCCAGGACGACCTCCACCCGCTGCAGGAGGCCTTCGGCCGGCACCACGCCCTGCAGTGCGGGTTCTGCACCCCCGGTTTCCTGATGAGCTCCTACGACCTGCTCAGCCACCAGCCCGACGTACGGACCGAGGACCTTCCCGCCGAGCTGTCCGGCGTCCTGTGTCGCTGCACGGGCTATCGCAACATCGTCGACGCCGTCGATGACGTCGCGCAGGCCCATCGCGACGGGATCCCGGGCCCCGGCAACTGCGCGGCGCGCACCCTCGTCGGACGTACGCCGGCCGGCGCGGCCGCGACGGTCGCCGTCGACGCCGTCGACGCCGTCGACCCGGGGGAGGACGGTGGCCGGCACCCCGACGAGATCACGCTGCCCGTCGGTGAACCCACGATCACCGTGGACGTGACCAGCGAGCTCGAGTCCGGGCCCGAGGACGTCGCGCGGGTGTTCGGCGACATCCGGCTGCTGGCCCGCTGCCTGCCCGGCGCGGAGCTCACCGACGAGCTGGGGCACGACTGGTACCGCGGTCGCGCCCGGATCTCGCTCGGACCGGTCCGGCTCTCGTTCCAGGGGATGGCCCACATCCTCGAGCAGCACGACGACCGTGTCGTCATGCGCGGCCAGGGCAAGGACACCGGTGGCGGGGGCGCGCAGGCCCACATCGTGATGACGGCCGCCCCCTCGGGCTCGGGCGTCTCGCTGCACGCCGAGGCCCGGGTCTTCCTGACCGGGCGCATCGCGGGCTTCGGGAGGTCGCTCGCCGGGGACGTCAGCCGGCGCATGTTCGAGGAGTTCGCCCGCGCCCTCGACCGGGCCGCCGCCGGTGCCGAGCCGGACGCGCACAGCCGCCCGCCCGGCGCCGTGTCGATCCTGGTCGGTGCCCTCTCGGACCGCTTCCGCCAGCGTCTCGCCCGGCTGCGTGCCGGCCGCCGTCGTCGTACCCCCTAGAGAAGGAACGCTGAACCCATGTCTCGGACCACTCACGACCCCGCCGCCGCTGCACCGCCCGGCCGGTCCCCCCTGCCTGCAGCCTTCGCCTCCGTCATGGGGTGGTCCTTCGACCTCTTCGACCTGTTCCTGCTGCTGTACGTCGCCGAGGCGGTCGGGCACCAGATCTTCCCCGCCGAGTCCGAGACGATGAGCCTGGCCCTGGTCTTCGCGTCGTTCGCGGTCAGTATCGTCATGCGCCCGGGCGGCGCGGCCTTCTTCGGGGAGCTGGCCGACCGCTTGGGCCGCAAGACGATCATGGTCACCGTCATGGCCGGGGTCGGTCTCTCGACCGCCGCGATGGGCCTGGTGCCCACCTACGCCTCCGTCGGCGTGCTGGCTCCGATCGTGTTCCTGGTCCTCCGCGTGATCCAGGGGCTCTTCGTCGGCGGGGTCACCGCGACCACGCACACTCTGGGCACCGAAAGCGTCCCGCCGCGCTGGCGGGGCCTGATGAGCGGCCTGATCGGTGCGGGCGGTGCGGGCATCGGTGCCGCCATGGCCAGCGTCGTCTTCATCGTGGTCAGCCACTTCTACCCGGGGGACTCCTTCGAGGAATTCGGCTGGCGGGTGATGTTCTTCAGCGGACTCCTCGGCGGCCTCCTGAGCCTCTTCGTGCTCCGCAAGGTCGAGGAGTCGCCGATGTGGCTCGCCGCCCAGGCTGGAGCACAGGCGGGGGCACCCGCCGTGAGACTGCGGTTCACGGACCTGGTGACGGGCGAGTACCGCAGCATCACGCTCCTGAACGTCGCCGTGGCTGCGGGCGGCGGGGCCATGTACTACCTGACCTCCGGCTTCCTGCCCACCCTGCTCGGCTCGGTCGTGGGGATGCCCAGCGGCTCCCGAGGGACGGTCCTGCTGACGAGCAGTCTCGTCGTCGTCATCGCGTCGGTCCTCGCGGGCGAGGCCAGCCAGCACTGGGGCCGCCGGCGCACCATGCTGGTGCTCGGCGCCGTCAACCTCGTCGCCCTCCCGGCGCTCACGCTCTTCATCGCCCGGAGTGGTCCAGGGAGCACCACCCGCGTCCTCCTGGCCGCGTGCCTGCTCGCCTTTCTCGCGAACGCTGCGTACTCGCCGGTCATGATCTTCCTCAACGAGCGCTACCCGACCGCCATCCGATCACGCGGGACGGCCGTCTCGTGGAACACCGGCTTCATGATCGGCGGACTGCTGCCCACCCTGGTGAACCTGTTGAGCCCGAGCGTGTCGGACATCCCCGCGCGGCTCGCGGTCTTCATCGTCGGCTCCGCGGCGGTCTTCCTGGCCGCGGTCGCGCTGAGCCCCGAGACGCGCGGGCGCCTCGAGCCGGGGCCACGCAGCCACCCGCGACAGGAGATCACGCCCTAGTTCCAGGTCAGGTCCTGCGCGGCGTCGAGCTCGCTGCCCGGCACCTTGGCGAGCCCGAGCAGGTCGGTGGCCACGTTGGCGACGTCGCCGTTACGCACCGGCTGGGGGCCGGCGTACGTCGGCCGCAACTTGTGGGGGTCGACGTAGTCGGGGTTCAGGTCGTAGAGGTCGTCGGCGGTGACGCCCGGACCCCAGACCAGGAACGGCACCCGGTAGTTGTAGAGCTTGGTGCGGTCGGAGTGGCTGACGCCCTTGCCGCCGTGGTCGGCGGTGAGGACCACGACGAGGTCATCGGACAGGGCCGCGTGCTCGTCGATGGTGCGCAGGACCGTCCCGATCAGGTGGTCGGTGCGCTTCACGGCGTCGACGTACGCCGGGGACATGAAGCCGGACGCGTGGCCGGCGCGGTCCGGCAGCGAGACGTGCAGGAACGTGAACTCCCGCGTCGTGTCGACGAGGTCCTGGCGCGCCTTGCGGACCAGGGCCTGCTGGTTCTCGTCGACCGTGAAGCGGTCGATCGCCTGGGGCCAGGAGCGCGCGTAGAGCGAGAACTTGGTCTTGGTCGAGAAGAGCGCGGTGCTGCCCCCAGACTGGTGGACGCGGGTGAAGACCGACGCCACCGCATGGCCGGCGGCCTTCTGGACCGTCGTGCCGGGACGGTCGTCGTCCCAGGTCACGCCGTGGCCGCCCTTGCGTCTGTCGATCCGGCGTCCGGTCAACATCCCGGTGTGGTTGGGCAGCGTGACCGTCTGCTCGTACTCGGTGCGCGCGTTGAGCGTCGACGCCCCCTCGTCGAGGAGGCGGTAGAACGAGGGTGCCTCATCGTGACCGAGCTGCCGGATGGCGTTCACGTTGAGCCCGTCGATCGAGATCGCGAGGACCCGCGTCGAGGTGCCCCGTTCAGCCGGGCTCGGCGCGGACGAGGCGCTGGGTGCGGCCGGCTGGGTCGCGGCGTGGCAGGCGCCACCCGTGGCGACGAGCAGTGCGACGGCGAGTGCGGCGGCGGACGATCGGACGAGGTTGACCCGGGTCATGCGCCCGACATTACGTGACGCCGATCTCCTCTCTGCCGTGTCCATCGCTCTCGGGGACCCGACCATCTAGCCTTGCCGCTGTGCGAGCAGACACGAGCGATGCCCCGGTCGGCATCTTCGACTCCGGATTCGGCGGTCTCACCGTGGCCCGGTCCGTCATCGACCAGCTGCCGCACGAGTCGATCGTGTACGTCGGCGACACGGCCCGGCAGCCCTACGGGCCCAAGCCGATCGGCGAGGTGCGCGAGTACGCCCTCGAGTGCCTCGACCACCTCGTGCACCAGGGCGTCAAGGCGCTGGTGATCGCGTGCAACTCGGCGAGCGCGGCGATGCTGCGCGATGCCCGCGAGCGGTACGACGTGCCGGTGGTCGAGGTGATCTACCCCGCCACCCGTCGCGCGGTGGCCGCCAGCCACAACAACCGGATCGGCGTGATCTGCACGCGCGCGACCGCCGAGTCGATGGCGTACGACGACGCGTTCGCCGCCGCGCCGCACGTCCAGCTCTTCACCCAGCCGTGCCCGCGGTTCGTCGACTTCGTCGAGGCGGGCGTCACTGGGGGCGAGGAGCTGCTGTCGGTCGCGCACGAGTACCTCGACCCGCTGAGCGAGGCCGGGATCGACACCCTGATCCTCGGCTGCACCCACTACCCCCTGCTGACCGGCGCCATCTCCTACGTCATGGGCGACGACGTCACGCTCGTGAGCAGCGCGGAGGAGTGCGCCAAGGACGTCTACAAGATGCTCGCCCGCACCGGGCTGATGCGCGAGGGCGGCGACCCGACGTACACGTTCCTCACCACGGGCACGCCGGGGGAGTTCGAGAGCATCGGCCGCCGCTTCCTGGGTCCCGAGATGGTGGCGGCCTCCCAGTTCGTCGGCCTGGCATGAGGCTCACGATCGTGGGCTGCTCGGGCTCCTACCCGGGCCCCGACTCGCCCGCCAGCTGCTACCTGCTCGAGGCCGACCACGTCGACGAGGCGGGGGAGAGCCGCACCTGGCGGGTTCTGCTGGACCTGGGCAGCGGTGCGCTCGGAGCCCTGCACCGCTATGCCGACCCGCTGTCGGTCGACGCCGTGTTGCTCAGCCACCTGCACGCCGACCACTGCCTGGACCTCGCGGGCTTCTACGTGATGCGCAAGTACCACCCCTCCGGGCCGCAGCGCCGTATCCCGGTCTGGGGTCCCGTCGGGACCGCCGACCGGATGGCCCGCGCCTACGACCTGCCGCTGGATCCGGGCATGGCCAACGAGTTCGACTTCCGCACCTGGGACGGGGAAGTCGAGATCGGACCGTTCACGGTCCGTCCCGTGGCCGTCGACCACCCGGTGCCGGCCTTCGGGCTGCGGGTGTCGGCGGACGGCTCCGTCCTCGCCTACAGCGGCGACACCGGCCCGTGCGTCGGTCTCGACGACGTCGCCGAGGGCGTCGACCTGCTGCTGGCCGAGGCGTCGTTCCGGTCGGTCGACGACAACCCGGTCGGCCTCCACCTCACCGGCACCGACTGCGGCGACGTGGCCCGGCGACGCGGCGTGAAGCGGCTGCTGCTCACCCACATACCCCCGTGGTACGACCCGGAGGTCGCGTTGCGCGAAGCGCGCGAGCAGTACGACGGCCCGGTCGACCTGGCTCGCGCGGGGGCGACGCACCAGCTCTAGGGCACGTCTCCCAAGTCGGGAGCGCCTGCTGCGCGGGTCTTCGCATCCGATCTGGCCGCGTCGGCGACTCGACGGGCCTCCCGCCCGCCTTCGAACCTCCGCCTTGCCAGATACGGCGCGAAACCCCGCTCGCGACGGCGCCGACTTGGGAGACGCACCCTAGGCGAGCCCGGCGTCGTGCACGCAGATCGCGATCTGGACCCGGTTGGTGACCTGGAGCTTGTCGAAAAGCCGGGACACGTGCGCCTTCACGGTCGGCACCGAGAGGTGCAGCTCCCCGGCGATCTCCGCGTTGCTGAGGCCGCGCCCGACCGCGAGGGCGACGTCGCGCTCGCGGCCCGTCAGCACGCCCAGACGCAGCTCCGCTTCGGCCGTGCGGTCGGTCTCGGAGTCGCTGCGCAGGCGCCGGATGAGGGTGCGCGTCACCGACGGGGACAGCATCGGCTCTCCGGCGGCGACCTTGTGGATGGCGTCGAGGATCAGCGCCGGCGCGGTGTCCTTGAGCAGGAAGCCGTCCGCACCGGCCGCCAGGGCCCCGACGACGTGCTCGTCGGCGTCGAACGTCGTGAGCACGATGACCCGCGGCGGGTCGGGGCGCGCGTGCAGCTCCCGGGTCGCGTCGAGGCCGCTGAGCAGCGGCATCCGGATGTCCATGAGCACCACGTCGGGCTGCAGGCTGGCCGCCAGCGCGACGCCCTCACGCCCGTCCCCGGCCTGGCCGACCACCTCGACCCCGCTCTGACCGCCGAGCATCAGGGTGAGCGCGGAGCGCACCAGGGGGTCGTCGTCGACGATCAGGACCCGAGTCATGCTCTCTCGGGGTCCCCGCGGAAAGGGGAGCGCAGCGAGGCCTTTCGTGGGGTGATCACAGCGCCCACGGTATCCAGCCGTGGAGGACGAACGTCGAGCCGTCGCGGCGGTGCTCGAGGCGGCCCCCGCGCAGCTGGGCGCGTTCGGAGAGGCCCACCAGACCGAGCCCGGCGCCCGGGGTGCGGGTCGTCCCGAAGCCGAGCGGGTTGCGCAGCAGGATGTCGATGCCGTCCTCGGGAGAGCCGCTGACCGCGATGGTGAGGAGTGCGCCGGGCGCGTGCTTGCGAGCGTTCGTGATGCCCTCCTGGACGATCCGGTAGAGCGTCCGGCCCACGACGTCCGGCACCGGGCCGTCCTCCGGCGTGATCAGGTCCTGGTAGTCCACGTGCAGCCCGGACTCCTGCGCGTCGCGCACCAGCAGCGGCAGGTCGGCGTACGTCGGCTGCGGGGTGTCGAGCAGCTCGCCGGTCTCGGTGTCGCGCAGCACGCCGAGCACCCCACGCAGGTCGGTCAGCGCCTCGTGCGCCTTCTCCTGGATCACCGCGGCGCTGGCCCGCATCTCATCTGCGCTCAGGTCCTCGCGGAAGCCGAGGGCGCCGGCGTGCATCGAGATCTGCGAGATCCGGTGGGCCAGGACGTCGTGCATCTCCCGGGCGATCCGGGCCCGCTCGGTGCCGCGGGCCTGGGCCACGCGGAGCTCCTGCTCGGCCTCCGCCCTCTCGGCGCGGTGCCGCAGTGTGTACATCAGCTCCCGCCGCGAGCCGATGTACATGCCCCAGCCGAGGACTCCGGCGGTGAAGACCGCGTTGACCGTGAAGGTCAACCAGAGCGGCTCGTGCCCCTGGACCGGCTGGACCTCCACGATGGTCTGGCCGGCGACCATGTTGACAAGCCCGACC
>JAOPYB010000194.1 GCA_025964835.1 Nocardioides sp.
CCGATCTGGGCGCACCAGGCGTGGTCGTCGTACTGGAACTGGGACCCGAAGGAGGTCTGGGCGTTCATCACCTGGGTCGTCTACGCGGCCTACCTGCACGCGCGCTCGACCGCCGGCTGGAAGGGTCGCAACGCCGCGCTCCTCGCGCTGCTGGGGCTGGCCACGCTGTGGTTCAACTTCATCGGGATCAACTACTTCTCGACGACGAGCCAGCACTCGTACGCCTCCGCCCCCGTCCTCTCCGAGGTCCAGCGGCGCTGACCCGCGCCGCGCGCGGGCTCAGTGCGGATGGCCCACGATGTTGATGACGTAGCCGTCCGGCGCCCGGACGAAGAACCGGCGCACACCCCAGGCCTCCGTCGTGAGCGGGTGCACGATCTCGTAGCCGAGCTCCTGGGCCTCCGCGTAGGCGGCTTCGACGTCGTCCGTGGTGACGGAGATGACCGAGTCCTCGGGTGCGGTCTCGTCGCCGGAGACGAGCTGGACGCTCGCCTGCGCACCGGGGGAGGTGTAGCGGGCCACCCAGCCCAGGTTGAACTCCTCGGTGCTCAGCCCGAGGTAGCCGGTGTAGAAACCCTTCGCCTCCTCCACGTCGCCCACCCCGAGGTTGGCGAAGACACCGGTGGCCTCCATGAGCTTCTCCTGCCGTCGGCGGATGTGCCCGATGATCGTCCGGACGAGGCCGCCTGTCGACCTGTGCACTCCGGGCTTCGGCCCCCTAGGTCGTGGCCAGGTCGTGGCTGGGTCGTGGCCAGGCGCCCACGCCTCGCGCTCGTGCGCCACGGCGTCGTCGCGGGCTCGGGATCTGCCATCCCCAGCTGGTCGATGTCGACGTACGACGTTGCCTCGTCGCGGTCGGAGAGCAGGTTGAGCAGCCCCCGGGCGGTCACGGACTTGCCGACGCCGGGAGGCCGAACAGCCACAGGACTCCCACGACGTGAGCGTCCCCGACCAGCCGCGGGGAGACAACCGGATTGATTCGGGCCCGGGTTCTAGAGAGTCAGCTCTGCGCGATGGGCCTCGATCCCCTGCTCGGCGAGCCGACCGCGCAGGGTGATGACCGAGCGGATCCGGTCGGTGACGAGGTCGACGACGTCGAACGCCGGCAGCCCGCCGTACGCCTCGACGAACGACTGCGCCCGGGCCCGACGATCGGGGACCCTCGGGAAGTGGTGCCAGTCCCTGGCGTGTTCGTCGGAGCGCAGCGGCGCGAACCAGCTCAGCGCGTACGCGACATCGTCAGGCGCGGGCCGGGGTGGAGGTAGTCCCAGTCGATCAGTGCGACTGCCTCGTTGTCTCGCCAGATGAAGTTCCAGGGGCCCGGATCGCCGTGGCAGAGCACGGTCTCCTCGCCGGCGACCGGCGGCGCACCCCATACGGCGCCCGCCGGTGGTGTCCAGTCTGCCCCGGCATCGTGGATCGAACGCAGGAGGCGTGCGGCCAACGCGAGGCCCTCGTCGGTGTGCTGGTGGAACCAGCCCTTCTCGCCGTCTGCACCGGGGATGAAGCGGAGCCTCTCGGTGTCGCCCTCGACTCCCAGGGGCTCGGGGACACACTCGAGGGCCCTTGGCCCGGAGGTGCCGCAGCAGGCTGTGCACGGTCTCGGTGCTCGGGCAGGCGGGCCCGAGCACGACGTCCGGGCCGACGACGACCGGGCGGTGCAGCTCGTCGGCCGCGACAGCGCGGTCGAGTGCGTCCTGCGTCCCGGTCATCTGCCCATCCTGTGGGCCGCGGAGACTTCGGACAATCCGTTTGTTCGGTTGCGGGTCGGGCGCTCGGCCAGCACGATCAGGCCCCAGGGGTTGGACACGGGGGGATGACCGGATGACGCACGGCTTCGACAAGGACTACTGGGGGCAGCACTGGCGCGAGGGTCGCTGACCCGCCCGAAACTTTCGGGCGGGTCAGCGACCTCGCCGAACCCGCACCTTCCGCGAGATGGCGACCTGGTGTCGGGCAGGGCGCTCGATGCCGGCTGGGGTGAGGGCGCCGAAGCGACCTGGCTCGCCTCGCGGGGCTGGCGGGTCACCGCGGCCGACATCTCGTCCGAGGCCCTCGCCCGGGCTGCCGACGGCCGCGCCGCGGTGAGCCCGGGAACGAGGTCCTCCCGCCGCACGAGGCCGTAGTACGCGCCACGCGGCGGCGCTCCTGCTGTTCGGGTGACTGATCCAACCAGCTGGAGGTCACGAGCGACCACTGTGCCCAGTCCGCACTGTGGGTCGACCGCATCATGCTCGATCCCCGGAGCCTCGGTCCTGTCTTCGGAGCCGAGCCGGGTTCCCGCGTTCGCGCGCGGCTGGCAAACCCGGCTGATTGTTACAACGCCGTGAATTTACGAGTGCTCCGTTGACACGGCGATCTGCGCCCGACATGCTGCACACTACATGCAATCAATGGAAGGCGCGCCATGAGCCATCAGCCCTGCGGTCACGTCGCCCAATTCACGCTGATGGACGACGAATTCGTGGAGCTGCGCGAGTACGCGGACAACATCGACCGGCGCGAAGACGGTCGAATCCTCGAGTTGATCTCGGGCTCGCTCACCGGTGCGGCCGACGTCCACATCGGCATGTGCCGTTTCGAGCCCGGGGACTACCACATCAAGCACCACCACCCCAAGGGGTCCGAGTGGTATCTGATCCTCGCCGGGGAGGCGGAGGTGCACCTGGGTGGGGTAGACCACCCAGCGCGGCGGGGAAGCGTTTTCTACATCCCGCCAGGCACCACTCATGCGCTCCGCGCCACGGGCAGCGAGACGGTCGAGCTGCTCTTCGGCATCAGCCGGCCAGAGTACGCCGACATCGGACTTGTCTACGACGAGTAACACCCAGACCGGGCCCCACGGATCTCGGACCAGACAAGAGCACATCCCCCTTTCGAACGGAGAACCTGTTCATGCGTCGGTTCATGGTTAGTTCACAGTTGATGCCCAGTCGCCGTCTGTCACGCCAGCACACCCGCGGCCCCGTCGCGGTGGCTCTAGCCAGCCTCCTGGCCTTCTCGCTCGTGGCCTGTGGGGGGGACGGGGGAGGAAGCGGTGGCTCCACCTTCGATCAGATCAAGGACGAGGGGACGGTCACGATCGGCTATGCCAACGAGGCCCCGTACGCGTACAAGCAGGGCGACGAGCTGACCGGCATCGCGCTCGAGTTCCTGAAGGCGTTCTTCGCGGAGAACGACGTCGAGGTGAAGGGGGAGGTCGTCGAGTTCGCCGGGCTCATCCCAGGGCTCCAGGCGGATCGCTACGACCTGGTCGGCGCCGGCATGTACATCTTGCCGGAGAGGTGTGACGTCGCGGACTTCGGTCCTCCTGAGTACCAGATGCTCACCGCCTTCGCCGTCGCGAAGGGCAACCCGCTGGGGATCACAAGCTATGACGAGTTGGCCGCGAGCGATGCGGTCTACGCGACGTCCGCCGGCGTGGCCGAGATAGAGTACGCGGAGGTCGCCGGCCTCCCAGACGATCGGATCAAGACGTTCCCGTCGTACGCCGACGCGGCCGCCGCGCTGGACGCCGGTCGGGTCGATGTCATGGCTCAGCAGCAAATGGGTCTCAAGGCCACCCTGAAGGCGCTGGGCTCGGACCAGGTCGAGTACGTGGAGCTCACCGCGCCCGCCACCGACGTGCGCGGCAACCCCGCGGTCGGCTACGGGGGAACCGTGTTCCCCAAGGACTCCGACGAGCTCCGGGAGGCCTACACCGAGTGGCTGGCGGCGGCTCGGGAGGATGGCACGTATGCGGAGATCATGAAGCAATTCGGCTTCGCGGAGGAGAACATGCCGCCGGCAGACCTCACCGCCGAGGAGCTGTGCAGCGCCTCGTAGTCACACCCGTCGATCGACAGGAAGCCGACCCAGCCGGAGGTCCTCATGTGGTCCGATCTCGAAGCGTATGCCCCGGACCTCGCCCGGGGGGCGTGGATGACGGTCGTGCTTGCTCTGTCGGGAGGGGCGGTGGCGCTTGCGACCGCCCTTCCCTTGGGCATCTGCCTCACCAGCCGACACCGCCTCCTGCGGTGGGCTGCCAGGTGCTGGGTTGAGCTGTTTCGCGGCGTGTCCGCGCTCGTCCTGCTGTTCTTTTGTTTCTACGTGCTTCCGCTCTTCGGGGTGTCCTTGACGGCGTTCCAGGCCGCGACGCTGGGCCTCGGCATCAACATCGGTGCCTACGGGGCCGACGTGGTGCGAGGCGCGATCGAGTCGGTGCCCAAGGGACAGTCGGAGGCGGCCGTCGCGCTTGGCATGCGGCCGAGCCTCGCCGTACGGCGGATCATCCTCCCGCAGGCCGTGGTCATGATGTTGCCCTCGTTGGCGACCCTCCAAGTCATCCTGCTCAAGGCAACCGCGCTGGCTTCACTCATCGCGGTCACGGAGCTCACCGCGGCGGCGAACCGGATAGCGTTGGTGGACGGGCACCGTGACACGCTGTACCTCTCGATCCTCGTCATCTACTTCGTCATCTCCTACGGTTTCTCGGGGATGTTTCGCTTCACCGAGAAGCGTCTCGCTCGTCACCTCCACGTCTACAAGGCGAGCGCATGACCTTCGACTGGGAGTATGCCCGCGAGATCCTCCCCGATCTCCTCACCGGCGCCGAGATCACCGTCTACGCCACCTTGCTCGGGATGGTCGTCGCGTGTGTCGTCGGCCTCGTCCTGTGCGTCATCGAGTACTTGCCGATCAAACCGGTCAGGGTGGCGGCGCGGGGCGTCGGTGAGTTCCTCCGCAACACCCCGTTGCTGATCCAGATCTTCGCGCTCTACTACATCCTTCCCCAGATCGGCATCTCGCTGCCGGTCTTCGCGACGGGTGTGGCCGCGCTCGGCCTCCAGTACGCCGCGTACGTCTCGGAGACCTACCGGGCCGGTATCGACAGCGTTCCCCGTGGCCAGTGGGAGGCATGCCGGGCTCTCAACCTCTCGGCGCGCCACACCTGGGTTCGTGTGATCCTTCCCCAGGCCGTCCGTCCTGTGGTGCCGGCGCTCGGCACGTTCATGATCGGCATGTTCAAGGATTCTCCCCTCCTCTTCACCATCGGGGTGGCAGAGATCCTCTCCGAGGCCATGAATGCCGGTGGGCGCACCTACCAGTACACGGAGCCGATCATCATGGTCGGCGCTTTCTTCCTGGCCATGAGCCTGATCAGCGCCCTGCTGCTGTGGCTGCTGGACCGCCGGTTCGCGAGCAGCCGGAGCCTCGTGTGATGGCGACCCGGCCCCTCGTCCTGCACTGAATCCAGAACCCATCCAACGAAAGTGACCCATGTCTGCTGACAGCGATCTGACCCTCGTCAACTGCGCGGTGCTCGACGTGCGCACCGGGGAGCTCGACCACGGGCGATCCGTGCGGGTGGAAGGTGGCCGAATCCGTGAGATCGGCGACTCGAACGCCCCCGGACATGGTGATCGCATCGATGTCGACGGCCGCGTCGTCATGCCGGGACTGATCGATGCTCACGTGCATGTCATGGCCTCGACCCTGAAACTCTCCTCACTTGCCCACCAGTCGTCGACGCTCCTCACCGCCAAGGCCGCCCCGATTCTTCGGGACATGCTGATGCGTGGGTTCACCTCGGTGCGCGACGCCGGGGGAGCCGACTGGGGTCTTGCCGAGGCGGTGAGGACTGGGCTTTTCCAGGGGCCGCGCCTGTTCATCTCGGGGAAGGGGATCGCGCAGACCGGTGGTCAGGGCGACTTCCGGGACATCGAGGAGGTCGCGCTTCCCGACTATTGTTCCCATTCGCTGGGCTCGATGACCCGGGTTGCCGACGGCGCCGACGCGGTCCGCGCAGGGGTGCGCGAGGAGTTGCGGCGTGGGGCGCACCAGATCAAGTTGTTCGCGGGCGGCGGCATCGCCGGTGGGGTGCCGCTGGCGTACTCCCACTTCACGGTGGAGGAGCTCAAGGCGGCGTGTGACGAGGCGGCCAGCGCGGGCACCTACGTCATGGCCCACGCGTACGCAGCCGACTCGATCCTGCGGGCCGTGGAAGCCGGGGCGCGGACCATCGAGCACGGGAACCTCATCACCGACGTGGTGGCGGAGAAGATCAGCGGCCGCGCCTACCTCGTGCCCACCCTGTCGGCTCTGGATGGACGGGTGCGGCATGCCGACGAGCTGGGCATCTCGCCCGACGTGCGTGAGCTCATGGTGCACGTTGTCGGCGAAGGCCTCAAAGCCATCGAGACCTGCGCCCGGGCGGGTGTCCCGGTGGGCTTCGGCACGGACCTCGAGGGCATCATCCATCCGTACCAGATGAGCGAGTTCAGCCTACGGGCGGCGGTCCAGACCCCGCTCGAGCTGGTTCAGTCCGCGACGCTGGTGAACGCCGAGATACTCCAGATGGAGGGCAAACTCGGCATCGTGACCGAGGACGCGTTCGCTGACCTGCTCATCCTCGACGGGAATCCCTGCGACGACATCGCCATTCTCCAGGATCCGGCGCGCCTGCGCGGGATCATGAAGGACGGGACATTGGTCCGCCGTGACTTCTAGGGCTCCGGACCAGTGGTCACGGTGACCGGTGTTGTGGCTGGAGGCGGGCCCGTCGCCCGTCCGACGAAAGGCAGGAACGTGACAGAGGTGCCGTCGAGGTTCATCAGTCAGGGCAAGGCCGTGAGCATCCCGCCACGTCAGCGGTTGGTCGACGAGGCGTACGAGGCGATCAAGCAGATGATCATCACCAACGAGCTCAAGAGCGGCCAGGTCATCAGCGTCGCAGCGCTCGCCGACCACCTCGGAGTCAGTCGGTCCCCTGTCACCAAGGCATTCACCGCCCTCGAGCAAGACGGGTTCGTCGAGTCGGAGCCGTTCAGGGCGCCGCGGGTAACCCCCCTGACCCCGAAGTTCATCCGGGACGTCTACGGCGTGCGGACCGCCCTCGAGGCACAGGCGGCGGTCGACGCCACCCTCAATCTCACTACGGTCGAGCTGGCCGAGCTCACTGACGAGTTCTCCGCGCTGTCCGAGTCGGGCGACCGGGACAAGTCGGCGATCTTCGACTTCGACGTCAAGGTCCACCGCCTCTTCGCGAAGCGGGCGGAGAACGACCTGCTGCGCGGTTTCCTGGATCACCTCGAGCTGCACCTGGTCCGGATCCGCAACGTCTACGGCGAACACATCTACTCCCAGTCGGAGATCGAGATTCAGTTCGAGGAACTCGGTCGGATCGTGGCTGCCACCAAGGACCGCGACGGTGACGCCGTCGAGCAGGCGATGAAGGAGCATGTGGCAAGGCATGCCGAGCGACTCATCGCCAAGGTCGAGGAAGCCGGCAACGGGTGAGTACCGGTCGCGCGCCCGTAGGGGCCACCACCTCGAAGCAAGAGCAGGTGCGCGAGCTACTCGAGGCCCTTGTCAGGATCCCGTCTGTCAACCCGCCGGGCGGAGAGCTTCCGGTGGCCCGGCTCTTGGGAGACGTGTGGCGCAGTGCGGGATTCGAGGTCGAGATCGACGAGTTCGACACGGACCGGGCCAATGTCATCGGTCGCCGTCGCTGGGGGCCAGGACCGACGCTGCTGCTCAATGGGCACATGGACGTGCAACCGCCGGGACAAGGCTGGTCGGTCGATCCGTTCGGCGCCGAGGTGGTCGGCGACCGGCTGTATGGCCAGGGCGCCGAGGACATGAAAGCCGGACTGGCTGCGATGACCGCCGCAGCCGTGAACTACGCGGCCACGAACCCGACGCGGGGTGAGCTGGTCCTCACCGCTGTCGCAGATGAGATGTGCGGCGGCGTCAAGGGCACCAAGACGCTGGTCGATCGTCAACTGCGAGCGGACTTCGCCGTGGTGTGCGAGCCGACTGGTACCGACCTGTACCTGGCGCACCGTGGCGCTGTGTGGCTGAGGCTCGAAGTGACCGGGCGTTCGGCGCACGGGGGGCGCCCCTGGCTGGGGCGCAACGCGATCAACGCCATGCTCGCGTGGCTCTCGGCGCTGCAGGAGTGGACGCCGACCACGCTGCGACGCACGCAGCACGACCTGCTGCCCGACAACACCCTCAACATCGGGGCGATAGCGGGCGGCCACAAGATCAACGTGGTAGCCGACAGTTCCACGGCCGAGGTCGACCTGCGGCACCTCCCGGGCGCGGATGTCGCGGACCTGGTCGAGACGGTGCGTGCCCTCGGGGCCTCCGTGGTGCCCGACCTCGACATCTCCGTGGAGATCACGCGGATGGTCGACCCGATGGAGACCCCAGCGAACGCTCCCATCGTGGCCATCTGCCGACGGGCCTACGAGTCGGTCACGGGCACTCCGCTCGTGCTCGGGGCGACGGCGGGCTTCCAGGACGCGCACTACCTCGCGAACGAGCTGCGGATCCCCACCGTGATGTTCGGTCCATTCGCCGCCGGAGCCAGTGCCGGCAACGACTACCCGTCGCTGTCGGGCCAACCTGATGAATGGGTGTCGCTCTCCGCGCTGACGACAACGATGAAGGTCTACGAAGGGATGATCCATGGAGCACTCAGTGCCTAGGACCATAGACGTCACCGCGCCGCCCGAGCCGCCCGCGCTGCAGGCGCCAGGGTTGTCCATCCGGGACCTCCACAAGTCCTTCGGCGACAACCACGTGCTACGTGGGGTCTCGCTCGACATCCCGGCGGGTCAGAAGGTGGCGTTCATCGGCCGGAGCGGTTCGGGCAAGACCACGCTGCTCCGCCTGGTGATGACGCTCGAGCAACCCGACTCCGGTCTGATCGAGGTGGGCGGCGTCCCCCTCGGAGTGCGACGTGTGGGTGACGCCTATGTCCCCGACTCGAGGCGCCATGTCAACGAAGTACGGCGCAACATCGGCATGGTCTTTCAGCACTTCAACCTGTTTCCTCACAAGACTGCCGCCCAGAACGTCATGGAGGCTCCGATGAAGGTGTTGAAGCAGTCGAAGGACGAGGCCCGCGCAGGGGCAGTTGCGCTGCTCGAGAAGGTCGGACTCGGCCACAAGGTCGACGAACATCCCAGTCGCCTGTCTGGTGGACAGCAGCAAAGGGTCGCCATCGCCCGGGCCTTGGCCATGAAGCCCCAGATCATGCTCTTCGACGAGGTCACCTCCGCGCTCGACCCGGAGATGGTCGGTGAGGTGCTGAACGTGATCCGCGACATCGCACAGGAGACGTCCATGACGATGCTGTTGGTGACGCACGAGATGAGGTTCGCTCGCGACGTGGCCAACCGGGTCATCTACATGGAGGACGGCGTCATAGCGGAGGACTCGCCGCCGGACGTGATCTTCGAGAACCCGACGAACCCGAGCACCAGGAACTTCCTGCGCGCAGTGCTGAGCCCGTGAGTCCGCGGAA
>JAOPYB010000208.1 GCA_025964835.1 Nocardioides sp.
GGCTGGTGCACGTACGGCGTCGGCGACCAGATGTCGCACTACAACGTGAACGCCGCCGTCCCGAAGACGCTGGTGCAGCACCTCATCCGGTGGGTGATCGCGAGCGGTCAGTTCGAGTCCGACACCAACGACGTGCTCGCCGAGATCGTCGAGCAGGAGATCACCCCCGAGCTGATCCCCACCCGCGAGGACCACCTGCCCCAGGCCACCGAGGACTCGGTCGGTCCCTACCCCCTGCAGGACTTCACGCTCTTCCACGTGCTCCGCTACGGCTACCGGCCCAGCAAGATCGCGTTCCTCTCCTGGCACGCCTGGCGCGACGCCGAGGCCGGGGACTGGCCGCAGGGCTTCCCCGAGGCGCGGCGCAGGTCGTACGACCTGGCCGCCGTCCGCGGCTGGCTCGACGTCTTCTGCCGGCGCTTCTTCGCCAGCCAGTTCAAGCGCTCGGCCCTGCCCAACGGGCCGAAGGTCAGCCCCGGCGGCACCATGTCCCCCCGCGGCGACTGGCGGATGCCCTCCGACGCGAGCGCCGTCGCCTGGCTCGCCGAGCTCGAGGCGAACGTCCCGACGTCCTAGCGCCGCCGGTCGGCCTGTGCCTCGCTAGACGTCCACGGAGGTTCCGGGGGACAGCCATCGGTAGTCGGTCGCCGAACGCTTGACGTGCTCATGGCTGACCAGCACGGCGTCCGCGCCGATGAGGGCCTGGGGTTCGCTCCAAGCCCCTGGGTCGATGACGAGCACCCGGCCGTGACTCTCCAGGCGGATGCATGAGTGCGTCCATCGCGTCATCCTCATCAGCCGGAGGCTACTCGGCGACGGAGCGGGCACGACGAAGCTGGCCCAGGGCCAACCCCCACGGCACCATGCGCGCCACATGCGGGGCGCGGAACTGGGCACGGAGGGCACATGACGGCCAAGCTGGCGACGTACCGCAGGAAGCGCGACTTCGCGCGCACCCCGGAGCCGGCCGGCGAGCTCCCGGCCGAGGCCGGCGGCGCCCGGTTCGTCGTGCAGCGACACCGGGCCAGTCGGCTGCACTACGACCTGCGCTTCGAGATCGACGGGGTGCTCGTCAGCTGGGCCGTCCCCAAGGGCCCGACGCTGGACCCTTCGGTGCGCAGGCTCGCCGTCCACGTGGAGGACCACCCGATCGAGTACCTGCACTTCGAAGGCGTGATCCCGTCCGGGGAGTACGGCGGCGGCGACGTCATCGTGTGGGACACCGGCACCTGGGAGCCGGTCCACACCGACGACCCGGCCGCCGCCGTCGCGGCGGGCGAGCTGCACGCCGAGGTCCGCGGCGAGAAGCTGCGGGGCCGGCTGGTGCTGGTGCGCCGGGACGGCCCGGGGGACGGATCGGAGCAGTGGATGCTGCTGCACAAGCACGACGAGCACGCGGTGGACGGCTGGGACCCCGAGGACCACCCGGCCTCGGTGCTGACCGGCCGGAGCAACGAAGAGGTCAAGGCCGACCCGGACCGCCTGTGGCGTTCCGACGCACCGGCGGCGGAGGCCAGCGTCTCGCTGCTGCCGGACCCGCTGCCCGACCCCCTGTCGGACGAGGCCATCGACGACCTCGAAGCCATGGGCCGGCAGGGCACCTGGGAGATCTTCGGGCGTCGACTGCGGGTCACCAACCTCGACAAGGTGCTGTTCCCCGGTGATCCGCCGGTGACCAAGCGCGAGTTCCTGGCCTACACCGCGCGGATCGCGCCGGTGGTCCTGCCCTACCTGGAGGGACGAGCCCTCAACCTGCACCGTTACCCGAACGGCGCGGACCGCTCCGGGTTCTGGCACAAGCAGCTGCCGGACCACGCCCCGGACTGGCTGGGCAGCTGGGACAACCCGGAGGCTGACGACGGCGAGACCACGACGTACATCGTCGCCGGCGAGCCGGCCGCGCTCGTGTGGGTGGCGAACTTCGGTGCCCTGGAGTGGCACCCGTGGACCTCGCGGACGACCGCGATGCACGAGCCCACCTACGCGCTGGTCGACCTGGACCCGGGGGAGAGCACCAGCTGGGACGACCTGCTGGTGCTCGCCCGGCTGCACCGCACCGCGCTCGACCACCTCGGGGTCACCGCACGCGCGAAGGTGACCGGACGGCGCGGCATCCAGATCTGGATCCCGATCGTGGCCGGCTACACCTTCGACGACACCCGCGCCTGGGTCGAGCGCCTCTCGCGCACCGTCGGCCAGGTGGTCCCCGAGCTGGTCAGCTGGAAGTGGGAGGTGAAGGCCCGCGGCGGTCTGGCGCGCCTCGACTACACCCAGAACGCCATCAACAAGACCCTGGTCGCGCCGTACTCCCCACGGCCGGCGGCCGGTGCCCCCGTGTCGGTGCCGATCACCTGGGACGAGCTCGACGATCCCGCGCTGAGACCCGACCGCTGGACGATCCGCACCGTGCTCGACCGGCTGGAGACGGCCGGCGACCCGTTCCGGGCGCTGCTCGGGGCCGCGCAGGAGCTGTCCGAGCTGACCTGAGGGACGTCCCGTTCTGCGCCCAGCCCCGACCCACCCCCTCAGCCCTCCCGGCGCCAGCCCCTAGGCTGGCGCCATGGGCAAGCAGGAAGACTTCGTACTCCGCGCTCTCGAGGAGCGAGACGTCCGGTTCGTCCGGCTCTGGTTCACCGACGTGCTGGGCTTCCTCAAGTCCGTGGCCGTCGCGCCGGCGGAGCTGGAGGGGGCCTTCGCGGAGGGCATCGGGTTCGACGGCTCGGCCATCGAGGGCTTCGCCCGGGTCTACGAGGCGGACATGCTGCTGAAGCCCGACCCGGCCACCTTCCAGATCCTGCCGTGGCGCGGCGAGGGTCCCTCGACGGCCCGGATGTTCTGCGACATCGAGATGCCCGACGGCTCGCCGTCGTACGCCGACCCGCGCTTCGTCCTCAAGCGCATCCTGGGCAAGGCCGCCGAGAAGGGCTTCACCTTCTACACGCACCCCGAGATCGAGTTCTACCTCTTCAAGGACTCCCCGGAGCCGGGTGGCGAGCCGGTGCCGGTCGACCGCAGCGGCTTCTTCGACCACACCGCGCAGTCGAAGGGGGCGGACTTCCGCCGCGAGGCGATCACGATGCTCGAGTCGATGGGTATCTCCGTCGAGTTCAGCCACCACGAGGGCGGCCCGGGCCAGCAGGAGATCGACCTGCGCTACGCCGACGCGCTCTCGACCGCCGACAACATCATGACCTTCCGCACGGTGATCCGTGAGGTGGCGCTGGGCCAGGGCATCTGGGCGACCTTCATGCCGAAGCCGTTCACCACCCACCCGGGGTCGGGCATGCACACGCACGTGTCGCTGTTCGAGGGCGACAGCAACGCGTTCTTCGAGGCCGGCGCCGAGTACCAGCTCTCGAAGACGGGCCGGCAGTTCATCGCCGGCATCCTGCGCCACGCCCCCGAGATCAGCTCGGTGACCAACCAGTGGGTCAACAGCTACAAGCGGATGATGTTCGGCAGCGAGGCGCCGTCGTACATCTGCTGGGGCCACAACAACCGCTCGGCGATGATCCGGGTGCCGATGTACAAGCCCACCAAGAACCAGTCCACCCGCATCGAGCTGCGCACCATCGACGCCGCCTGCAACCCCTATCTCGCGTACGCCGTCGTGCTCGCCGCGGGCATGAAGGGCATCGAGGAGGACTACGAGCTCCCGCGCGAGGCCGAGGACGACGTGTGGTCGCTCAGCGAGCGGGAGCGCAAGAGCCTCGGCATCGAGCCGCTGCCGCGCAGCCTGCACGACGCCATCGGGATCGCCGAGAACTCCGAGCTCCTGGCCGAGACCCTGGGCGAGCACGTCTTCGACTACTTCCTGCGCAACAAGCGCGCGGAGTGGGAGGAGTACCGAGGTCAGGTCTCCGCCTTCGAGCGGGACCGCATGCTGCCGGTCATATGACCGCGAGGACCTACGCGCCGGACCGTGCCCGCCAGCTCCGGCTCCTGCTCTGGGTCGTCGTCGCGATGGCGACGTTCCTGACGCTGGTCGCAGCGGTCCTGCTGCTCGTCGGAGGGGTCGACGTGGCCCAGGTCCTGTTCGTGCTGGTGGTGCCGGCGCTCGTCCTGCTCGGGCTCGGGTCGTGGTCGATGAGCCTGCTCGCCGACGACCGCGCGGGCGCGCGGGCGGCGATCGTCGGGACGGCCGTCGTGGCCATCCTCGAGGGACTGCTGCTCAGCCGGGTCGGACCGGGACTGCTGGTCGGCGTCGTCGGGATCCTGCTGCTCCTCGTCGCCGTCCTCCCCGGCCGCGAGGTGCCGACGTGAGCGTCCCGACCGTCCTCGTCGTCGAGCACGAGCGCGAGTGCCCGCCCGGTCTCTTCGGCGAGTGGCTGGCCGCGGCCGGCTGCGCGCTCGACGTACGCCGCCCCTACGCCGGCGACGAGCTGCCCGAGCTCGCGCCGTACGACGCGCTGGTGGTGCTGGGTGGCCCGATGGGGGCCAAGGACGACGACAAGCATGCGTGGCTGGGCCCGGTGAAGGACCGGATCCGCACCGCCGTCGCCGACGCCGTGCCGACCCTGGGCATCTGCCTCGGCCACCAGCTGGTCGCGGTGGCCCTCGGCGGCGACGTCGACCGCAACCCGCTCGGCCAGCAGGTCGGGATGCTCGGCGTCGGCTGGACCCCCGAGGCCGCGACGGACGCGCTGCTCGGCCCGCTCGCCACGCCGCGACGCGGGGTGCAGTGGAACGACGACATCGTCACCCGGCTGCCGGCCGGAGCGGTGCTGCTCGCCGAGACCGAGCACGGTGAGATCCAGGCCGCCCGCTACGCACCCACCCTGTGGGGCGTCCAGCTGCACCCGGAGGTCGACGCCGACATCCTGCGTCCGTGGGCGGCCTCCGACCGGGGCTCGCACGAGGCCCGCGGCATCGACCAGGACGCCGTGCTCCGCGACATCGAGGGCGCCCGGGCCGAGCTCGACGCTGCCTGGCGGCCGCTGGCCGTCGGCCTGGCCCGGCTGGCGTCGGAGCGTGCCGGGCGCGCCGGACGCGGATGAGCCGCCCGGCGACCGGCACCGGCGCGGGGAGCCTGGTGCGCCTCGGCTTCCAGGACGGTGCCGCCGCCCGGGAGCTGCTCGACGGGCTGGGCGACGCGGCCGAGCCGCTGCTGGCCCTGCTCGCCCGGACCGCCGACCCCGACCAGGCCCTGGCCGCGCTGGTGCGGCTGGTCGAGGTGGTCGACGAGCCGGACGCCCTCCTCGAGGAGCTCGTCGACGACGAGGGCACGGCGATGCGGCTGCTCAGCGTCCTGGGCGCCAGCACCGCGCTCGCCGACCACCTGGTCCGCCACCCGGGGCACTGGCGCGAGCTCACCGACCCCCAGCTCGGCTCGACCCGGCCCCCGGCGTACGTCCTGCGCGCCGACCTGCTCCGCGCCGTGGGTGCCGACCCCGACGACCCGCTGCCGAGCGCGACGCTGCCCGACGGGCAGGCCCTCGACGCGCTGCGGGTGGAGTACCGCCGGGTCCTGCTGCGCCTTGCCGCCCGTGACCTCGCGCACCACCTCGGTGTCGACGACGCCGCCGCGGAGCTCGCCGACATGGCGGCCGGCACCCTCGAGGCGGCGCTCGCGATCGCCCGCCAGCGCGTGGGTGCGGACGCGGGCAAGGCCCGGCTCGCCGTCATCGCGATGGGCAAGTGCGGCGGGCACGAGCTCAACTACGTCTCCGACGTCGACGTGATCTTCGCCTTCGAGCCGGCGGCCGGGCTGGAGACCGACGAGCACGCCGCCGCACGGGTCGCGACGCAGCTGGCCAGCCACCTGATCAACATCTGCGGCGAGCACACGGCCGAGGGCACCATCTGGCCGGTCGACGCGGCGCTGCGACCGGAAGGCAGGTCCGGGCCGCTGGTGCGCACCATCGCCAGCCACCGCGGCTACTACGAGCGCTGGGCCAAGACGTGGGAGTTCCAGGCGCTGCTCAAGGCGCGTCCGGTGGCGGGGGACCTCGCGCTCGGGCGGGAGTACGTCGACATGGTGACGCCGCTGGTGTGGTCCGCGGCCGAGCGGGACGGCTTCGTCGCCGACACCCAGGCGATGCGGCGCCGGGTCGTCGACCACATCCCGCCCCGCGAGGCCGAGCGCCAGCTCAAGCTCGGGTCGGGCGGCCTGCGCGACGTGGAGTTCGCCGTCCAGCTCCTGCAGCTCGTGCACGGCCGGGCCGACGAACGGATCCGGTCCGCGGCGACGTTGAGCGCGCTGTCCGAGCTCACCCGGGGCGGCTACGTCGGGCGCGAGGACGGCGAGGCGCTGCACGAGGCCTACACCTTCCTGCGCACGCTTGAGCACCGGATCCAGCTGCACCAGCTGCGCCGCACCCACGTGGTCCCGACCGACGAGGAGTCGCTGCGTCGGCTCGGTCGGAGCATGGGCTTCTTCAAGAACTCCGTCGCCGCCCTCGACAGGGCCTGGCAGCACGAACGGCTCGAGGTCCGGCGGCTGCACGAGAAGCTCTTCTACCGCCCGCTGCTCGCCGCGGTCGCGAAGATCCCCGGCAGCGAGGCCAGGCTCTCGACCGAGGCCGCGGGGGAGCGGCTCGCCGCGCTCGGCTACCTCGACCCCCAGGCTGCCCTGCGACACCTCGAGGCGCTGACCAGCGGCGTCTCGCGGACGTCGAACATCCAGCGCACGCTGCTGCCCGCGATGCTCGAGTGGTTCGCCGACGCGCCCGACCCGGACGCCGGGCTGTTCGGCTTCCGGCGGATCAGCGAATCGCTGGGGGAGACCCCGTGGTACCTCAAGACCCTGCGCGACGAGGGCCAGGTCGCCGAGCGGCTCGCGAGGCTGCTCGCGACCTCTCGCTACGCCACCGTGCTGCTCGAGCGCGAGCCGCAGGGCGTGCGGATGCTCGGCGAGGACCTCACTCCGCTGTCGGCCGAGGCGCTCACCCACGAGATGCTCGCCTCCGCGGGACGGCAGGCGGAGCCGGAGAAGGCGGTCCGTGCGATCCGGGCCATCCGGCGACGCGAGCTCTTCCGGATCGCCGCCGGCGACCTGCTCGGTCTCATCGACGTCGCCGACGTCGGCGCCGGGCTCTCCCGGCTGACCGATGCCACGCTGGAGGCGACCCTCGACATCGCGGGCCGCGCCGTACGCGCCCAGAAGTCGCTGGACGAGGCGCCCACCCGGATGGCCGTCATCGCGATGGGGCGCTACGGCGGCTTCGAGCTCTCCTACGGCTCCGACGCCGACGTGCTCTTCGTGCACGACCCGCTGCCCGGCGCCGACCCGCAGGTCGCCACGTCGTACGCCGCCACCGTCGCCAACGAGCTGCGCCGCCTGCTCGCCCTGCCCGGCGCCGACCCCGCGCTGCTGGTCGACGCCGACCTGCGGCCCGAGGGCAAGCAGGGTGCGCTGGTGCGCACGCTCGACTCGTACGCCGCCTACTACGCCAAGTGGTCGAAGGTCTGGGAGGCGCAGGCCCTGCTGCGCGCCGACGCCGTCGTCGGCGACCTCGACCTGCGGGTTCGGTTCGAGGAGCTCGTCGACCCGCTGCGCTTCCCGGAGGGTGGCATCTCCGAGGACGACGTGGTGGAGGTGCGCCGGATCAAGGCGCGCGTGGACCAGGAGCGGTTGCCGCGCGGTGCCGACCCGCAGACCCACCTCAAGCTGGGGCGCGGCGGTCTCGCCGACATCGAGTGGACGGTCCAGCTGCTGCAGATGCGGCACGCCGGCCAGGTCCCCGGGCTGCGCACCACCCGCACCCTGGAGGCGCTCGCCGCCGCGCTGGCCGCCGACCTGATCGAGCCCGAGGACGCCGAGGTCCTCGCCCACGGCTGGCGCACCGTGAGCCGGATCCGCAACGCGGTCACGCTGGTCCGCGGCAAGGCCGGCGACCAGCTCCCGCGCGACACCCGGGAGCGCGCGGCGGTCGCCGCGATCCTCGGCTACCCGGTCGGCGAGTCCGACGCCATGGTCAACGACTACCTCAGGGTCACCCGCCGCGCCCGTGCGGTCGTCGAGCGGATGTTCTGGGGCTAGCGGCTCTCATCGGTGGAGTCGTTGCGAAAGCCCCAGCAGCCTCCTACCCGCAATGTTCGGCCGGTCGTCGCGTCCGTGAACATGGCGCAGTCGATGGGGTAGGTCTCTTGGTCGCCGCAGGCGCCCCTGGGACCGAAGCAGGGGTTCACCGGCTGTTCTCGCTCGCTGTACAGGAGGAGGGCGGCGACGTGGTCGCGGGCAGTGACCGGCGCAAGCGGCGGGTCGGCGTCCGGGTCGCCGGGCCGGCCGTTGCGGGAGTAGTCGACCAGGCAGGCGATGAAGCCGTCGATTGCCCGGACGTCGGACGAGTAGCGGACGAACTCGCGCTCGAGCTCCTCCCGTGATGCCTCCATCTGGGCGGTGGAAGGCTCCGCGAGGTCCCGCAGCCGCACGTCGGACGTCTCTGCTGCCCGGCTCAGCACGTCACCGGGCACCGGGGCGAGCTCATGTCCCTCCGCGAGGCTGCGGCACACCCCGTCGACAACCGACGGCGGGTCACGCTCGAGGACGGTCCACGTGGCTGCGGTCGCGGCACCGACCACTGCCAGCAGCATGCTGAGTGCGAGTAGCCGACGGGGCTGGGAGCGCATGCTCCTCATGCTGCACCTCCTGGGGGCCGTGGAGGCGCGCCGTGGGGCAGAACCGTCATCCGACCGTTGTCCTGTACGACGGGTCGCCATCGACCCGGGAACGATGCGGTCCGGCTTCACGGCGTCGCGCAGGTCAGCCGACCCACGGCATGTCTTGCGCCCGCGCGGCCCCAGGTCGGCTAGCGGCGAGCTTCTATGAGGTGCCGAGTCGAGTGCGCGACAGATGCCCCATGCGTACGGATATGGCTGTCGAGCGCCAGGAGCCTGTCGTGGTGACGCTGGACGCTGAAGTCCGGAACCCACCAGCCGCACTTGCGCAAGATCCAGACCACCGAGCCGATGTCGAAGAACTCCATCCGGCAACGGGCGGTCCGAAGATCGGTGACCGTCAGACCAACGGCAGTGGCGGCATCCGCCTCGCCCCGGTCGTTCCTGCCTCGTCGGTCGCTCGGCACCGGGCCGAGGAAGAACTCGACCAGCTCGAAGGCTGATGCCGCACCGACGTGCTGGGCGAAGTAGGCGCCACCGGGCCTCAGCGCGCGATGGATCTCCTCCCAGGCGGGGTTGACCGGATGCCGTGAGGTGACCAGGTCGAACGTCTCGTCACGAAACGGCAGGCCCTCAGTCTCGCTCGTGTCGTGGACCTGGACACCCTGGGTGCCCAGGGATCGCCGCGCGTGAGCGACATTTGGCTGCCACGCCTCGGTGACATGCATGCGCTCGGGAAGCATTGGAGCTTGGGCGATGACCTCGCCCCCGCCGGTATCGATGTCGAGCGCGACCCGCGCGGCCGCAAGGCGCTTTCCCAGCAGCCGGGCGTAGCCCCAGGGCGGTCGTTCCTCCGTCGCGCGCCCGTCGAGCCACTCGAATCCCCAGCCGGTCACGTCGGCGGCCTCGGCCTCCCGCACCAGCTCGTCGAACGTCCGCATGCCGACATCCTGCTGTCGATGGTGCGGGAACGCCACGCAGTATGTGCCCGCGCGAGAGCCGGGGCAGCTCCTCCGGTCTCGCGCCTTACGGGGTGAGGCTGAGAATGCGCCACGGATCCTCGTTGCCGTCGCGCACGACGACGAACACTTCCTGGCCAGCAGGCGTGCGGGCCGGCACCTGCCAGGCCTGCTGCCAGCCTGCCGCCTCGGTGCGGGACGCCCCGAGGAGGTTCCAGTCCAGCTCTCCCTCGGGAAGCCAGGGATCACGCACCCACAGGCTGTTCGCGACCGCTGCGCTCCGGTCGTCGTCGAGGATCGCGTGCGCGTTGACGTCGGTGAGCCACGCGTAGACCAGCGCCCACGCGGTCGTTGCGTGCTCGCCGTCGTCGACCTGGATGCCGGCGCGGGCGACCAGCTGGTCGACCACCTCCTGTGCCCGGGGTGCGAGATCCACCCAGCTGCTGCCATTGGTCGGCTTGTTGCACTCAGCGGTGACCTGCACCGCATCGCCCCACCGGGTGACGCCGGAGAGCACCCAGGTGGGTGTGGTCGGTCCGCAGGCGGGGCCCTTCTCCTCCGGTGTCGTCGGCCCGGTGCGCCAGGCGTCGAGAATCGTCGCCAGGTCGGCCGTGGGCACGGCCACGCTCGTCGTCCTGCCGTCGTCGTTGTAGGAGACGCACAAGCGGGCTGCCACCATGTCGACCGGATCCGCGACGGGGGAGAAGCTGCTGAACTGCGGCAGGCAGGCCGGAGCCGGGACCTCCGCCGGTGGTGTCGCGCTCTTCCGCTGCTCGGTCCGGACGGGCGGCGCCGAGCTGCGGTCTTCGCTGCGCCCCAGCACCGCCGGCACCGCCGCCACCGCCACCGCCAGGACGCCGACGGCCAGGCACGCGGTGACCACGACGCTCGTGGCCCGATGAGGTCGTACTCGCTGGCGCGCGACGCGAAGCCGCACCATCCGGTCGGCCGGGTCGTCGCTCATGGGGACTCCTCCTCCTCGGCGAGGGGATCAATCGTGCCACTCCTGCGGAGTGTTCGCCGGCGTCCGCGGCAGGTGGGCGCGCTTCCCGGGATGCGGAGCACGGCTGACCTCGCCGACACGGCCCGACCAGGGCCCGGCGCCCGATCGCGCGTCCGCGGAATTCTTTACCAAGGACTTTCCCCAGAGACCTCCGATCGGCCGGTTTCACGCCCGGGACTGTCGGTGCACGATGCTGGAATGGACCCATGGTCGAGACCGACGCAGCCGGGCACCCGATCCAGGTCGACGACCTGGACGCCGACTGGCTGCTCGCGCTCGCGCAGGACGCCGAGAGCCAGGCGCGGGCCGCGGAGCGGCGCAAGCTGCGCTACGCCGCGCAGTGGTGCGTCCTGCACCCGGCGACCGCCGACACGGGTCCCGCCACCTGGTCCGAGGCGGGTGAGCGCGACTGCGACGAGCTGATCGGGGGCGACGGCACGCCGGCGGTGGCCGCGTTCGCGGCCGAGGCGTTCGCCGCGGCGCTCGAGATCTCGACCGCGACCGCCATCCAGCTGATGGCCGACTCCCTCAACCTCCAGCACCGGCTGCCCCTGATCTGGCGGCGCGTCGAGGCGCTGGAGATCGCACCCTGGCGGGCGCGCCGCATCGCGGCGGCCACGGCCTCCCTGTCGAAGCGGGTGGCCGCCCACGTCGACCGCGAGCTGGCCTCGCGTGCCGGCTCCTGCGGCGTCGTCACCATCGAGCGCGCCATCGCCCAGGCCGTCGCGGAGCTCGATCCCGAGGCCCAGGCCGAGCGCGAGCGGAAGGCTCGCCGCACGTGGGGCGTGCGGCTCTCCCATGGCCGAGGGCTCGACTACGCCGGCACCGCGTGGCTCGACGCCACCGGTGACACCGACGACCTCAGCCGCTTCCACGACCTGGTGTGCCAGGTCGCCGCGCGCTTGCAGGAGCTCGGCGACGACGGCGACCTCGATCTGCGCAAGGCCAGGGCGCTGGGCGTCATCGCTGACAGCTACGGCACCGGCGTGATCGCCCCGGGTGCGGGCAGGACCCGCCTCCACCTCCACCTGACCCTCAGCGACCTCGACAAGTCGAGCTCAGGCGTCGGTGAGGTCGAGCGCTTCGGCCCCGCCACGACCGCCAAGATCAAGGAGTGGGTCGGCCACTCACGCGTGTCGATCCGCCCCGTCCTCGACCTGTCCCGCACCGACGGCGTCGACGAGCACGACCCGCCCGCCTGGATGCGCGAGCTCGTGGTCCTCCGCGACCGGCACTGCGTCTTCCCCTGGTGCGACCGCGACTCGCGGTCCTGCGACCTCGACCACATCGACGCCTACGAGGAGCACGGCCCGCCCGGCCAGACCCGCCCCGACAACCTCGCAAGTCGCTAGTACGTCTGCCCGCTCGTAGGATCGCGCGCGCAAGGTGGCCATTGGTCTAGCCTCACGACATGGCGGATTCCAGCGGCGGCGTGGTCGGCAGACTCTTTGGTATTGAGCGTGAGCGCAAGATCGCAGAGAGCGGAGTGCGGAACATCTTCACGCCCCATCAACCTATCTCCGAGATCGACCTGCTGTTCGGACGCCAGAGCGAGGTTCAGAAATTAGTCGAGACGCTCAATACGCCTGGTCAGCATGTTCTTCTCTACGGGGAGCGAGGCGTTGGGAAGAGTTCGCTCGCCAACGTCGTTCGCATTCTACTCGGCGCATTTGTCGAGTCTCAACTCTTCGTGAAGCGGTGCGATCAATCCGATACATTTGAATCGATTT
>JAOPYB010000222.1 GCA_025964835.1 Nocardioides sp.
CTCGACGACACCCCGCACACCGGCTGGTGTGGTCGCGGGTGCGCGCGTCGAGCTGGCGGGTCTGGGTGAGGTGCTGTGGGCGGCGAAGACACCAGGTGAGCTCGTCGGCACGGTCGAGGAGCTCGAAGCGCTGCGGGCCCAGCTCGCCGCCCTGGAGGCCTCGGTCCTCGTCGAGGTCGAGGCCCGCAAGGTCGCCAGGACCCACCTGTCCTGGGGCGCCACCTCCGACTGGTTCACCCACCTCGCCGGGACGCACCGAGGTCCCGGCCACCGTGCTGTGCGGCAGGCCCCGGTCCTGGTGACCGAGCTGCCACGCACCCACGCCGCCCTGGCGTCGGGGACGGTCTCACCCGAGCAGGCTGCCGTGATCGTGGACGCCGTCGACCAGCTCCCCCACCGGGACGACCTGCGTGAGCAGGGCGAGGAGTTCCTCCTCGACGCCGCGACCCGGCTGAACGCGACCGAGCTCGCCAAAGCCGCGAAGCACCTGTTGGAGGTCGCGGACCCCGAACAGACCGAGCGAGACGCCGAGAAGGCCGCCGAACGCGAAGCCAGAGCCGCGCACCTGGGCCGGTTCCTCGCGATCACCGAGGACGGTGCCGGCGGCGTCCGCCTCCGCGGCCGGGGCACGGTCGAGGACGCCGCCAAGCTCAAAGCCGCCCTCCTCCCACTCACCGCACCCGCACCCGCGACCGACCCCGAGACGTGTGAAGAAGGCGTCGACCCCCGCGACCACGGTGCCCGGCTGTGGGACGCCCTCATCACCGTCGCCGACCACGCGTTGAGCACCGAGGCGGCACCCGACTCCCACGGCGCCCGGCCCCGGATCAGCGTGACCACCAGCCTCGACGTGCTCCGTGACCAGATCGACTGGACCACCCTCGGCACCAGCACCTCGCTGACCGAGGACGGTCTCGACCTCTCACCCGCCGTGATCCGACGCCTCGCATGTGACGCCGACATCATCCCCATCGCCCTCGGCACCAAGAGCGAGGTCCTCGACGTCGGCCGCACCCACCGCCTCGTCACCCCCGCCATCTGGCGCGCCCTGGTCTGCCGCGACGTCCACTGCGCGTTCCCCGGCTGCACCAGGCCACCAGTGATGGGCCACGCCCACCACATCATCCACTGGCTCTTCGGTGGCATCACCGCCCTCGACAACCTCGTCCTGCTCTGCGGGCACCACCACCGGGTCATCCACCACACCCCCTGGGAAGTCCGCCTCAACCCCCACGACAGACGACCCGAGTTCCTCCCACCACCCCAACCCGGACAACCCCCACCCACCTGGATCAGACACCGACCACGACACGAATGACACTCAACCCTGCGCCGCGCGTCGATAGGGTCGTGGCATGGGAGCGATCGAGGTGCGGGGCCTCGCGATGTCGTACGGCGACCTGGTGGCCGTCGACGACGTCACCTTCGAGGTGGCCGAGGGCGAGTTCTTCGGGATCCTCGGACCCAACGGCGCGGGCAAGACCACGATCCTGGAGATGATCGAGGGGCTCCGCAAGCCGGACGCGGGGGTTGTCACCGTGCTGGGGGAGCGGGTGTGGCCGCGCAACCCCGCCCTGCTGCCGCGCATCGGGGTGCAGCTCCAGGCGTCCTCGTTCTTCGAACGGCTCACCGCGCGCGAGCAGATCCACACCTTCGCAGCGTTGTACGACGTGTCCGGGGCGAGGGCGGACGGGTGGCTGGAGCGCGTCGGGCTGGTCGACAAGGCCTCGACCCGGGTCGGCGACCTGTCCGGTGGACAGGCCCAGCGCCTCTCGATCGCCTGCGCGCTCGTGCACGACCCGGAGCTGGTCTTCCTCGACGAACCGACCGCCGCGCTGGACCCGCAGGCCCGCCGCAACCTGTGGGACCTGCTGTCCGCGATCGCCGACGCCGGGCGCACCGTGGTGCTCACCACCCACTACATGGACGAGGCCGAGGTGCTCTGCGACAGGGTCGCGATCATGGACCACGGCCGGGTCCTCGAGCTCGACTCACCCGCCGCCCTGGTGCGTGGCCTCGATGCCGCGACCCGGATCACGCTCACCCCGGGCCAGCTGACCGCCGACGAGGCCGTGGGCGTCGAGGGCGTGGTCGACGCGACCGATGGCCCCGACGGGCTGGTCCTCACCACCCGCAGCCCGGGCCGGGTGCTCGCCCGCCTCGCGGAGGACGACCACCTCGACGGGGTCCGCGTCCAGACCGGCACCCTCGAGGACGTCTTCCTCGACCTCACCGGGCGGGAGTACCGAGCATGAAAGTCACCCCACGAAACCTCTCGCTGCGCTCACGCCTGCGCGGGGACCCCGAATGAAGGCCTTCACCGCACTCTCCCTCGCGATCCTGCGCGGCTTCTACCGCGACAAGGCGTCGGTCTTCTTCGCGATCGTCTTCCCGCTGATGTTCCTGGTGCTCTTCGGCGGGATCTTCAGCGACCAGAGCCAGTCCAAGGTCGACCTGATCGAGGTCGGCACGGTCTCGCTGGTCGACGAGATGCCGGCCGATGCCCGCGCGGCCTTCGACCAGACCTTCGAGGTCACCCACACCGATGACCTGCGGGCGGCGCTCGAGGAGGTCCGCAAGGGCGATGCCGACGTGGCGATCGAGGCGGACGGCGACACGATCGTCGCGCACTACACGCAGACCGACCAGGTGAAGGCGGCCATCACCCAGGGTGCGCTCCAGGCATTCGTCGACGGCACCAACGTGGCGCTGACCGGGCAGCCGCCGCGCTACACGCTCGATCCGCAGCGCGTCGAGGACGACTCCCTCGACACCATCCAGTTCGTCACCCCCGGCCTGCTCGGCTGGGCGGTGGCCATGAGCGCCAGCTTCGGTGCCGCGGCCACCCTGCAGGGCTGGCGGCAGAGCAAGCTGCTCCGGCGCCTGCAGCTCGCGCCGGTCTCGACCAGGACCGTCGTGGCGGCGCGGGTGGTGGTCACGGTGGCCATCGCCCTGGTGCAGATGGCGATCTTCCTCGGGCTGGGGGCGGCCGCGTTCGGCCTGACCCTGACCGGCGCCTGGTGGGCGGCGATCCCCCTGCTCGTCGTCGGCACCCTCTGCTTCATGTCCGTCGGGCTGCTCGCGGGCGCGGTCGCGAAGACGACCGAGGGCGCCGTCAACATGGCGAACTTCTTCGTGCTGCCGATGGCCTTCCTCAGCGGGTCGTTCTTCCCCCTCGAGGGCTCGCCCGCCTGGCTCCGGACGGTCAGCAGCCTGCTCCCGCTCCGACACCTCAACGACGGCATGCTCGACGTCATGGTGCGCGGCGAGGGACCGAGCGCCGTGCTGGCGCCGATGGGGATCCTGGCCGGCTTCGCGATCGTGATCACGCTGCTGTCGGCGCGGCTCTTCCAGAGGGACTCCACCGATTGACGCTCAGGTCAGCATCGTGACGGCGGCGACGATGCCCGCCAGCACCACGAGCACCCGGAACAGCGTCGGCGGCAGCCGCCGGCCGACCCGCGCACCGAGGTAGCCGCCGAACACGGACCCGATCGCCAGCAGCGCGACGGCAGCCCAATCCAGGTCCGCGACGACCAGGAAGATCGCCCCGGCCACCACGTTGGCCGCGAAGACCGCCATCGTCTTCAGCGCGTTGACCACCCGCAGCTCCAGGTCGAGCCCGAGGCCGAGGACGGCGACCATCATCACGCCGGAGCCCGCGCCGAAGTAGCCGCCGTACACCCCGGTCAGCGCCGCGAACACCGTGGTCACCGGCGACATGAGCGTGCGCGGCAGGTGTGCATCGGGGCCCGTACGCCGGGTGCGCACCCAGCCGGAGATCGTCGGCTGCGCGCCGACCAGCAGGCAGGTGAAGAGGATCAGCCACGGCACGACCGCCTCGAAGACGCCGGCCGGCATTGCCAGCAGCAGCACCGCACCGAGGACCGCGCCGCCGGCGCAGGTCAGGATGACGGCGATCGTGACGCGGGGGTGCGCCCGCAGCTCCTCGCGGTAGCCGAACGAACCGCTGATCCCGGCCGGGATCAGGCCGACCGTGTTCGAGGCGTTCGCGACCACCGGCGGGATGCCGAGGGCGACGAGGACCGGAAAGCTCAGCAGCGACGCGACGCCGACCGTCGTGGTCAGGATCCCGGCGCCGAGCCCGGCGCCCAGCACCGCGAGCCGCTCGAGTCCCGTCACCCGCACCACCCTATTGACATCCCTCCGGCACAACGCCTTGGGTTGGGAGACGGCGACCCACTCGGGGGCGCCGTGGAAGGGCGAGCCATGGGACCGGAATGGGTCGCGATCATCGCGCTGGTCGCACTCTTCGTCATCGGGACCGTGCTCCCGATCAACATGGGCGCGCTGGCGTACGTCGCCGCCTGGCTGGTCGGGATGTACTCCCTCCACCTCGACGAGAAGGAGATACTGGCCGGCGTCAGCGGTGACCTGGTCCTGACGCTGATCGGGGTCACGTACCTGTTCGCGATCGCCAGGAACAACGGCACCGTCGACCTGATCGTCAGATCCGCGGTCCGGGCCGTGGGTGGGCGGGTGGCGCTGATCCCGTGGGTGATGTTCGCGGTCACCGCGCTGCTGACCTCCATCGGCGCGGCCAGCCCCGCAGCCTGCGCGATCATCGGTCCGATCGCGCTCGGCTTCGCCGCCCGCTACCGGATCAACCCGCTGATGATGGGCATGTTCGTCGTGCACGGCGCCCAGGGCGGCGGCTTCTCGCCGATCAGCATCTACGGCACGATCACCAACTCGGTCATGGAGCAGAACGACCTCCCGTCGAGCGAGATGACGGTCTTCCTCGCCAGCCTGGTGGTCAACCTGGTGATGGCCACGATCCTCTTCGTCATCTTCGGCGGGCGCGACCTGGTGGCCCGCCGCGTCGACCCCGCCCAGCCGGACACCCTCGACGAGGACCTGCACCGCGGCGGCGCCAGCGTCATGGCCCGGGGCATGGGTGCCACGGCGCCGACCGGCACGCGAGCCACCGGTGTGCGCCACGACCAGGTCCTCACCCTGGTCGCGTTCGTGGGCGTGGCCGTCGTCTCGCTGGCCTTCGACAAGAACATCGGCTTCGTGTCGATCACCGCCGCGGTGATCCTGGCCATGCTCGCCCCGAAGCAGCACCAGGACGCGGTCAAGCAGATCGCCTGGCCGACCGTGCTCCTCGTCGCCGGTGTCAGCACCTACGCCACGATCCTCACCGCCGCCGGATCGCCGGAGTTCGTCGGCAACTGGGCGGCCGGCCTGGGTGCCATCGCCATCGGCGCCCTGATCCTCTGCTACGTCGGGGGAGTGGTCTCCGCCTTCGCCTCCTCGACGGCGCTGCTGCCGGTGATCATCCCGATCGCGATCCCGCTGATCGCCGACGGCGGCATCGATGCCGGCTTCTTCGTCGCGGCCCTGGCGATCAGCTCGACCATCGTCGACGTGAGCCCGTTCTCGACCAACGGTGCGTTGATGCTGGCCAACCGGCCCGACACGATCGAGGAGCCTGTGTACTACAGGCAGATCCTCGTCTACAGCGTGATCGTGGTGCTGGTCGGGCCCCTGCTGGTGTGGGCCGCGATGGTGCTCCCGGGCTGGTGACCTCCCGGCTAGCAGGCGTCGCCCGCGCAGACGTGGAAACCGAACTGCGCGGAGGTGACGAAAGGCGTGCCGCCCACGTCGTACTGCAGCTCGCTCACCGTCCACTCCGTCTTGCCGGCGCCAGCCACGTCCACGACGAAGAGGAGCTCCGCCTCACTGCCGGGACGAAGAGCGAACCCCTTCAGGGGCTGGGAGCGCTGCGCATAGTCCTCGAAAGGCCACTGCGCGGCACCCACCATGTCCCCACCGTCGCTCAGATCGATGACGCGCACTGATCGGAGCTCCGCGCCGGCGTCGGCTGACTGCTCGGTGAGGTCTGCCGAGGTCAACGTCGCTCGGGCGGTGCCGGTGTTCTGCACGAGGGTGGCGCCGAACACGACTCGGTTCCCTGGCTGGGCGGCGAACGAAGCAAACTGGGAGTACCGCTCCGATCCCTCGAACCGGACCGGTCCGTCGGTGGCGGCGGAGCTGGCGCCGCCAGGGGTCGACTCACCGTCCGCGTCCTGGCACGCGCCGAGCACGCTCACCGCGGCCACCAGGACCGAAGCCGCGACGACCTTCCTCACGGCGGGCTGGTGGCCATTGCGCTGACCGACACCGGCCGTTTCCGCTACGGGCTCGAGATCCCTCCTAGCGGTTCTCCGCATGGATCACCCCGGCGGTCGGCGGGTAGTAGTTCGTTCCGCACAGGAAGATGCCACTGCCGCGACTCGCCGTCCAGCTCTGCGACATGGACGTCGAGTAGTCCGTGTTCGAGCCGACCGTGATCGGACCGAGGTCGACAGCATTGCCGATCTTCGCCGCACTGTTGGTGTCCCGGGTGTATCCGGCACCCACCGGGTAGGACGTCCGGTGGTCCTTCTGCGGGCTGCTGGAGCATCCGATGAACTCGGCCCCGGGCAGCGTCGTGTTCATCTGGACGCCCCCGACCCACTCGATCGGGGACTTCTTGTGGTCTCCCACAGAGACGCCGGGCTGGTAGGGGCACCCGTACCCGTTCGCGTGACCCGGGAAGTCGGCGTGCTGGTCACGCCACTCGAACTGGGAGCGGGCGAACGAGTTGTCCCTGGCGGACGTGGCGTACGTGATCTTCGACCCGCGGGTGTTGGAGATGGAATAGGTGCCGATCACGCCCCATCCGCCCCCGCCGAAGTTGGCGGCCGCTTCGATGTCGGAGCCGGCGGTCTTCCCGTAGGAGTAGCTCGCATTGCTGTTGGATGCGTTGTGGAACTCGAGGATGCTGTCCCAGCGGGCCGGCGTCGCGTCGGTCACCCAGTAGCAGGTCATCTGGGGTTGCCCGCGGCC
>JAOPYB010000228.1 GCA_025964835.1 Nocardioides sp.
CAGCTCAGGTGCCTCCCCCAGCAGGAACTGGTTGTCCGGCGTGAACGACTCCGGGCCGTTGTAGAACTTCCGGATGCCCGTCTCCTCGAGCGCGGGGATGCGGATCAGCGCCTCGTCCATGAGCACCGAGAAGTGCTCCCAGTCCTCCGGCAGCAGCTGGAACTCGAAGGGGTAGGGCAGGTCGTCGGGCGAGCGCCACGGCTTCGCCTCGGGCTCGAAGCCGCCGACCACGAGACCGCCGGTCTCCTCCTTGAAGTACGTCCACCCGTCCGGGTCGCGCATGATCGGCAGGTCGGGGTGCACGCCCGCGACAGCCTCGGTGACGACGTAGAAGTGCTCGGCCGAGTGCAGCGGGACGGTCACGCCGACCAGGTCGCCGAGCGCCTTGGCCCACTGGCCGGCGCAGTTGACGACCACCTCGGCCTCGACGTCGCCGCGGTCGGTGCGGACCCCGGTCACCCGCGGGCCCGCCGGCCCGTCGCTGGTGGCCAGCCCGATCACGCGCACACCCTCGACGACCCGGGCCCCGCCCTGGCGGGCGCCCCGGGCCAGCGACTGCGTGACGTCGGCCGGGTTGACCTTGCCGTCGCCGGGCAGCCAGATCGCGCCGAGCAGGTCGTCGGTGCGCATGGCCGGCCAGAGCTCGCCGGCCCGCTCGGGCGAGACCAGCTCGCAGTCCATGTCGTAGGCCACCGCGTTGGCCGCCGTACGACGCAGCTGCACCATCCGGGCCTCGGTGCGCGCGACGATGACGCCGCCGACGTTGCGATAGCCCGTGGCGAGGCCGGTCTCGGCCTCCAGCGATGCGTACAGCTCGGCCGAGTACTGCACCAGGCGGGTGCCGCCCTCGCTCGCCCGCAGCGGTCCGACGAGGCCGGCGGCGTGCCAGGTCGTGCCGCTCGAGAGCTGCCCCTGCTCGAGCAGCAGCACGTCGGTCCAGCCGAGCTTGGTCAGGTGGTAGGCCACCGACGTCCCGATGACGCCGCCCCCGATGACCACGACCCGGGCGCGCTCCGGGATCTCGGTGGTCGAGTAGGTCGCCCGGCGACCGTATCGAGACTCAGTCGTCACGGACGACATCCTCCAGGAGTCGCTCGAAGTCCGGGCCGTCGAACGCCCGGGCCGCCTTGTCGAAGCGCTCCTGGCCCCAGCCCTCGAAGTCGAAGTCGAGCGCGCTCGCGGCCGCCTGGATGGCGCCCCAGAGCGACCAGCCGTACTCCGACACCAGCGACTGGAGCCGCACCCGGGCGAGCAGGTGGCGCAGCGGCCGACCGAAGTAGGCGCTCGTCAGCGCCTCGACCTGGTCGAGGTCCAGGTCGCACTCGGTGGCGGTGTTGCCGAGCTCGAAGCAGGCGTCGTTGTTGCCGGAGTACTCGTAGTCGATCAGCCACAGCTTCTCGCCGTCGTCCACGAAGTTGCCGGCCAGGAGGTCGTTGTTGCACGGCACCGTCGGCTCCGCGCGGACGGCCAGCGCGGCCCGGACCCGCCGGAAACCCGCGTCGTGCTCGTCGTAGCCGTCGAAGAGCCGGTAGCCGCGCTCCTCGACCGTCTGCCGGTAGCGGGCCTGGCGACGGAACATGTCGAAGTCGCCGCTGAACCGGGGGCCCTCGTGCAGCCGCCGCACCGCCTCGGCGACCCGTTCGAGCACGCCCGGCTCGGCGAACGCCGCGTTGTCGTAGGTCGCCCCGTCGATGTAGTCGATGACCAGCAGCCCGAGGTCGGGCAGGTAGTCCACGACGCCAGCGCCGACCCCGGCCTGCGCCGCGGCCCGCGTGTTGGCGTGCTCGGCGTCCCGGTCGATGCCCAGGAGCGAGGCGTCACCGCGGAACCGACGTACGACGTAGTCCCCCGCGGGGGTGGTCACGTGGAGGTTCTGGTTGGTGAGCCCGCCGGGAAGCTCGGCGACCGTGCGCGAGAGGCCCTGCAGCACCGGGACCCGGTCCAGCAGGGCCTCCAGCTCAGAGTCAGTGGCCGTCACTCCGCTCAGACGTCGAACGCCTTGACGACTTCCTCGTCGATCGTCTTGACGGGACCGGTGAACCAGTGCTTCGCCGAGACCGTCCACCAGATCGCGAGCAGCAACAGGACCCCGATCGTCATGACCGGCGCGTAGTTGACGCTGGCCCAGTCGAACTCGTCGCGCCACGGGGCACCGAAGGGGGTGGTCGGCAGCATCAGCATGATGCCGACGACGATGATCTCGACCACCGCGATCGGGTTCATCCACTTGTACTTGCTGCCGTTGTTCCAGCTCCCGACCTCGAAGCTGTCGCCCTTCCTCCACCGCAGGAAGATCGGGATGGCGAAGGAGAAGTAGAGCCCGATCACGGACACCGACGTGACGGCGTAGAAGGCGGTCGGGATCCCGTTGACCGACTTCAGTGCCGGCAGCGTGATGATGCCCCCGACGACCGCGGCGCAGATGACCGCGTTGGCAGGGGTCCTGTTCGCGTTGACCTTCGACCACAGCCGCGAGCCCGGCACAGCACGGTCCCGGCTGAAGGCGAACATCATCCTCGAGGTGGAGGTCAGGCAGGCCGTCGCGCAGAAGAGCTGGGCGCAGGCGGAGATGAAGAGCAGCGTCCCGGCCCAGCCCGAGCCGAGCGAGGCGTCGAAGACGTACGCGACGCCACCGGCGGGGATGCTCGCGTAGTCGGGTGACCCGCCGACCTTCGGGATCGCGAAGGTGACGGCGAGCAGCAGCACGTAGCCGCCGACCGCCGAGTAGAAGATCGACCTCCAGATGCCCTGGGCCGCCGACTTCGCGGCCCCCTGGGTCTCCTCGGAGAGGTGGACCGACGCATCGAACCCGGTGATCGTGTACTGGGTCAGGATGAAGCCGAACGGGATGATCACGAACAGGTAGGTCATCGAGCTCGTCGAACCGTCCGCCCAGCCGGACCCGTTGAACTTGTCGGTGAAGACCTGGGAGAAGCTCAGGTGGTCGTCGGGGACGATGATCAGGACGGCGATCAGCACCGCCGCGCCGGCGACGTGCCACCAGACCGAGATGTTGTTGAACAGCGCGAGCAGGTGGCTGGAGAAGATGTTGATCAGCGTGATGAGGACGAGGATCACGACGAAGAACACGAAGATCCGGTTCAGCGAGAAGCTGTCGTACCAGCCCCACTCGAGGAACGTGAGCTCGAAGAACGTGGCGCACCCGTAGGCCACTGACGCGGTCACTGCGATCAGGCCGATCAGGTTGAGCCAGCCGGTGAAGAATCCGGCTCGCGCCCCACCGAGCTTGGACGCCCAGTAGTAGATGCCACCGGACGTCGGCATCGCCGACACGAGCTCCGACATCGTGAAGCCGATGATCAGGATGAAGACCGAGATGATCGGCCACGACCACGAGATCGAGACCGGGCCGCCATTCCCGATGCCCGCGCCGTACGTCGTCAGACAGCCGGCCAGGATCGAGATGATCGAGAACGAGATGGCGAAGTTCGAGAACCCCGACCAGGATCGTGACAGCTCCTGCTTGTACCCGAGCCGGGCCAGGTGCTCGTCGTCGTCGGACAGGTGGGCGTGTTCGTGGATGGTCTCGTGGGCTTCAGGCATGTGGGCACTCTCCGGGGGTCCGGGTGTCGGATGTTGGGAGGCTAGACCCGCCCGGTTCCGACCGTCCAGAGGTTGGGGTTAAATTGGTATGAACTCAGACCTTTGACCAATTGACACCCACCCGTCACGATCCGAGGATGGCCCGCATGACCGTGTCGCCCCAGCACGACCTGACCGAGGCCGTGCTCCGGCC
>JAOPYB010000233.1 GCA_025964835.1 Nocardioides sp.
CGAGGCCGTTGGAGAGCGCCATCGAGAAGCACGCGGAGTGGGCAGCCGCGATCAGCTCCTCGGGGCTGGTCTTGCCGTTGGCCTCCTCGGCGCGGCTGGGCCAGGAGACGTCGTACGTGCCGAGGCCGGAGGACTCCAGGGTCACCTTGCCGGCACCCTCGAAGAGACTGCCCTCCCAGCGCGTCGATGCTGTGCGGGTGGTTGCCATCTGCAGATCACTCCTTGTGGGTTCGGGACTCTCTGCCCGAGTTGTGGGTTCGGGACTCTCTGCCCGAGTCTTCCACGCCGGTGTCGGGCGCTCAGGACGGTCTCGGCAGAATGGGTCCGTGACCACGTTCTACGACGACATCGGCGGCTTCGAGACGATGCGACGCATCGTCGCGAGGTTCTACGCGGGCGTGCGGGAGGACGAGGTGCTGCGGCCGCTCTACCCCGAGGAGGACCTCGGCCCCGCCGAGGAGCGCTTCCTCCTGTTCCTGGTGCAGTACTGGGGCGGCCCCACGACGTACGGCGACACCCGCGGCCACCCGCGGCTGCGGATGCGGCACGCACCCTTCGCCGTGACGCCCGAGGCCAAGGACCACTGGCTGCAGCACTTCCGCGAGGGGCTCGACTCGGTCGAGCTGACCCCGGAGCAGGACGCGCAGTTCTGGGACTACGTGACGCACGCGGCGCAGTTCATGGTCAACACCCTCGACTGAGTGGGGACCAGGAGAGCTCTTTCCGGTCCATGTAACGCGGCGCCGTCCTCGCGACAGGTATCGGGTGACAAGGCGGATCACCGCCGCTTCGAAGATCGAGGAGTCACTCATGCGCAGGACCACACTCGCCCGCTCCATCGCCGCCACCGCGGCGATCGCCGCCGCCACCTCGGTGGGCGCGGCGTACGCGACCGGCGATGACGCGAGCACGCACGGGAACAGCTCGTCGAGCGTCGTGAACAAGAACGGCCATGCGGTCGACGAGCACGCGACCGGGGGACAGCAGCGGGCCGCCCAGGCACGCGCCCAGCACGCGAACGCCGACGACCCGACCGAGGACCCTGGCGACTCGGCCGGCGACGACCAGTCCGGCGACCAGTCCGACGACCAGCCCGGCGACCAGCCCGGCGACCAGTCCGGCGACCAGTCCACGACCGTCCCTCCGGTCACGCCGCCGGCCACCGACCCCGGTGACGACGAGGGCGACGACCAGGGTGACGACGACCAGGGCGAGGGCGAGCACACCAACGGAGACCAGGGCAACTCCGGTCACGGGGACGACGACCACGGTGACCACGCCGACCAGGGCGACGAGGGCGACCACGCCGACCAGGGCGACGAGGGCGACGAGGGCGACCACGCCGACCAGGGCGACCAGGGCGACGAGGGCGACCACGCCGACCAGGGCGACCAGGGCGACCAGGGCGGCTCCGGCCGCGGCTGACCGGCGACCGGTCTGACAAGCTCGCCTCGGCGGTACCGCGTCCCCCCGCGTACCGTCGAGGCGTCACATCCATCCGAAAGAGCGATCATGCCAACACCAGAGCACGGGGACACGGGACTGCGACTGGCAACCCCGACCCTCGAGCCGGATCCGCTCTTCCTTCACCAGCTCGCTTCGCTGGCCGCCGAGTCGGGCGCCGTGTCGGGGTCCGCGCCGGCGACCCAGGACTGGAAGATCGCGCTGGCGGCCGCCAGTGTGGCCGCGATCGCGACCGGCGGCGCCTGGGCCGCCGGCGCCTTCTCGGGCTCCGACTCCCCCACACCACCCGGCACGCCGGTGACCCGGCCCTCCGATCCGCTCACCACGGCGACGGGCACCCCCACCGAAGAGGCGCGCACCCGGCACCCGGCCTCCGAGCCCGACCCTCCGGGGACCGCGACCGACGACGGGACGAGCGCTGCCCACGACCAGCAGTCGCCGCCACCCGTCGCACCTGCCAGCGCCTCCGCGCCCGCTGACAGCACCGGCTCCCAGGGCAACCAGGGCGACCAGAACCAGGGCGACGACCCGAACCCGGGCCAGGGGCAGGGCCAGGACGACGGGGGCGACGGCGCTGACCACAGCGGGTCGGACGGTCAGGGCGACGGCGACCAGGCGGAGCCGCCCGACGACGAATCCGGCGGCTCCGGTCCGAGCGACGACGGTGGTGACTCCGGTGGTGACTCCGGTGGTGACGATGACGGCGGCGACAACGGCGGCGACAACGGCGGGGACGACGGCGGGGACGGCTCCGATCGCTCAGGCGTCGGCGGCTGAGCGACGGGTGAGCGCAGACGACGCGGTGGTGCGGCGCGCCAAGCTCGGGGATCCCGAGGCCTGGCGGGAGCTCTACCGCGCGCACGCGGGCCGGCTGGTGGTCTGGCTGGGCACCCGGCCGAGTGGTGACTCGGCCGTTGCCTCCGAGGACCTGGCGGCGGAGGCCTGGTTGATCGCCGCGCAGAAGATCCGTGACTTCTCCGGCACCGCCGACGAGTTCGCGGGCTGGCTCTTCGGCATCGCGCGGAACCTCTCGGTGAACGCCCGCCGGCGCAGCGTGCGGAGAGTGACCTCTCCGGTCGCATCACCCCCGGAGAGCGAGCCGACCCTCGGACCCGAGGGAGCGGTCGCCGGGCTCCACTGGGTGATCGACCGCCTGAGCGACCTGCCCCCCCGGGAGCGCGACGTGGTGGCGTGCCTGGAGGTGGTCGGCCTCGATGTCGAAGGCACCGCGAAGGCGCTCGGCATGACAGCGGTCGCGGTGCGAGTCGCGCGGCACCGTGGACTGCGCCGGCTCCGCAGGACGTCCGCCGAGGGATCGGAAGATGCCCGCGTCAGGTGAGTCGCGCGCGGGGTCAGCCCAGCGCGGCGACGAGCGGCGTGCGGTAGAACTCGGGGGGCGCCACGGCCGACTGGGTGTCCTTGTCGAAGAAGACCATGGCCACCCGGGCCCGCGAGAGCACCAGGTCGCCGTCGCAGATCTCCGACTCCATCACGAACGAGCGTTCGCCGACGTGGGAGATCCAGGACCAGGCGTCGTACGGCTCCGGGCGGAAGAGGATGGGCACCCTGTAGTCGACATCGGTCTGGGCGACGACCATCGCGAAGCGGCCGAGCTCGTCCGGGACGTCTCGCCACAGGCGCGCGGTCATCAGGATCCGCGCCTCCATGAAGTACTCGAAGTACTTCACGTTGTTGACGTGTCCGTAGACGTCGACGTCGGAGAAGCGCACGTGGACCGGGTAGTGCCCGACCTTCTCGTGCCGGGAGAGGCCGCGGGCGACGCGCGGCGAGCGGGCCTCCGGTTCGAGGAACACCGAGAGCGTCTCCCGCTCGGCCTCGGAGATGCGGCGTGGGCGCTCGGTGGCGAAGACGTACGGCGTGAGCACGGTCGTCGCCCGGAGGTAGACGCACCTGCCGCCCTCGGCCTGCGGATCCTCGTGGAAGACCTCGTAGGCCATCGTGAGCGACGCGGCCCGGATCTCGGTCACCCAGCACTCGATCGTCACCGGGCGGAATCGGTAGGTCAGCGGCGCCCGGTAGTGCACCTCGTGGCGCACGACCACGACGCCCTCGGCCAGCTCAGCGGAGTGGGCCGCCGGGCCGTGGGCGCGCAGCATGTCGACCCGGGCCTCCTGGAGGTAGTCGACGTACACGACGTTGTTGACGTGCCCCAGGAGGTCCATGTCGGCCCAGCGCATCGGGCACTCGTAGACGTGTCGCACGGGTCCGATGCTGCCAGACCGGCCGGGACCCGCGGCCGGGTGTCAGTGGCTGAGAGCCAGGCCCCGGTAGTACGTGCGAACGGTCTGGTGGCGCGCGACGCGCGTGCGACGGTTGCTCACCACGAACTCGGTGACCGCGGCGAGGCCGGCAACGGCGCCGGTCGCGGCGACGGCGAAGACGAGGTAGATGAAGTAGCCCAGCGTGGTGGGGTCGAAGCTGACCATCACGGATTCCTTTCTACAGATGTAGAATCTCTACATATGTAGAAGGTACGCCGCTGCCCCGGACGACGCAAGTGCCGGGGTAGTGTCGCCGCTCACAAGCCAGAACGGATGGTCCGCATGTCCAGCCCCGCCCCGGCCCCGGCCCCGGCCCTCAGCCCGCGCCGGCGACAGCTCCTCGACGCGGCGCTGCACGTCGTGGCCGACGAGGGGCTGCGCGGGTTGACGCACCGCGCGGTCGACCGACGGGCGGGGCTGCCGCAAGGCAGCTGCTCGGCGTACCTCCGCACCCGCCGGGCGCTCCAGGCCGCCCTCACCGAGTACGTCGCGGGGACGCTCGCCGCGGACGTCGCCGAGCTGGCCGTGGACCTCCAGGGCTGCGAGGGAGCCGAGGACCGGGCCGTCGAGCTGACCCTGCGCCTGTTCCTCCGCTGGCTGGACGAACGAGAGCTGCTGCTGGCCAAGCTCGAGCTGTCGATGGAGGCCTCACGGGACCCGGAGCTGGCCCGGCTGCTGGCGGCCTACCGGAGCCGGCTGGTCGAGGTCGTCGACGGGATCATGGCGGTGCGCGGCAAGGACGGCAGCAACGACCGCGCCGAGGCCCTGGTGGCCTCGTTCGACGGGATCCTGATCGCGGCCCTGCAGAAGCCGGACCGGGCCCGGCAGGCCTTCCTGGCCCGCTCGTTGCAGCTGCTCATGACCTCCATGGCGGGCCCGGCAACGGCGGAGCCCACCCGCGCTGGAGCGTGACGAACGCCTCGCCCGCACGCCTCGGCAACGGTCTAGGGTGACGAGCGCAGCAGCCACCCCGAGATCGGAGTTCTCATGCCCGAGGCAGTCATCGTTTCCGTCGCGCGTTCCCCCATCGGCCGCGCCAACAAGGGGTCGTTGAAGGACTTCCGACCCGACGACCTGGCCGCACTCATCGTCAAGACGGCGCTCGACAAGCTCCCCGAGCTGGACCCGAACACCGTGGACGACCTCTACCTCGGCTGCGGGCTGCCGGGCGGCATGTCGGGCAACAACATGGGGCGCGTCGTCAACGTGCTCAACGGGATGGACCAGGTCGCCGGCGCGACGATCACCCGCTACTGCGCGTCGTCCGTGCAGACCACCCGGATGGCGTTCCACGCGATCAAGGCCGGCGAGGGGGACATCTTCGTGTCCGCCGGTGTCGAGATGGTGTCGAGCTTCCAGCACG
>JAOPYB010000257.1 GCA_025964835.1 Nocardioides sp.
CCCGACGCGATCATCGCGGCGGTCCAGCGGGCGATCTCGCGCCGGTTCATGCCGTTGAGCAGGATCGCCATGGCCAGCGACGACATCTGCTCGTCGGCCACCTCGCCCCGGGTGTAGGCGTCGACCACCCAGTCGATCTGGCTGTCGCTCAGCTCGTGCCGGTCTCGCTTGGCGAGGATGACCTCGACGGCGTCATGCATGTGAACCTCCCACGGGAACCCTACGGAACCCTCTCAGCACGAATGTCCCCCGGCTCTCGGGCTCGGCCGCGAGCGCGAGGTCGGGGTACGTCGACCACAGCGCGGCCACCGATTCCGCCAGCTCCATCCGGGCCAGCGGGGCGCCCAGGCAGAAGTGCACGCCCACACCGAACGCCAGATGGTTGTTCGACTCCCGGGCCACGTCGAACTCGTCGGGGCGCTCGAAGACGGCCGGGTCGCGGTTGGCGGCGCCCAGCAGCGCCGCGATCTTCTGACCCTCCTCGACGACCACGCCACCGACCTCCACGGGTGCGGTGGCGGTGCGCTCGAAGAGCTGGAGGGCGGAGTCGAAGCGCAGCATCTCCTCGACGCATGCCGGGACGTCCGGACCGGGACGCAGGCCGCGCCGCAGCATCGCCACCAGGCCGTTGCCGAAGACGTTCACCGACGCCTCGTGCCCGGCGTTGAGGAGCAGCACGACCGCGGCGACGATCTCGTCCTCGGTGAGCTCGGTGGCTGCCAGGTCGCTGATCAGGTCGTCCGCCGGCGCCGTACGCCGCTCCCCCACGAGCTCGCGCACCAGCCCGGCGAAGTCGACCGCGGCGGAGACGGCCGCGTCGACCACCGCCGGGGACGGGGAGACCTCGTACATGTGCACGATCGCCTGCGACCAGTCCCGCAACGACGGGGCGTAGGACCGCGGCACCCCGAGCAGGTCGGCGATCACGAGCACCGGGAGCGGCTCGGCGTACTGGGCGACCACGTCGAAGGAGGCCGGATCGACGTCGGCGAGCAGCGTCGCGGCGATCTCGCGCACCCGCGGTCGCAGCCGCTCGATGTGACCGCGGTTGAACGCGGACGCCACCGGGCGGCGCAGCCGGGTGTGCTCGGGCGGCTCGTTCTCCATCATCTGGGTGCGGTGCAGCAGGTTGAACGGCTCGAGGTGGTCGAGCGGCTCGCGGTCTCGCCAGAGGCGCCCGAGCCTCCGGTCGCGCTGCACGGTGCTGACCGACGCGTGGTCGAAGGTGAGGTACGTGCCCGACGGCTCGTGCCAGGCCACGGGGTGCTCGGCCCGTTCGGCGGCGAAGTACGGGTACGGGTCGGCGACGACGTCCGGCGCGGTCAGGTCAAGCGAGGTCGTCGGGACCGAACGCATCCGGCAGCACCTCGTCCATCCGACGCACGCCGGACACCGTCATCAGCAGCAGCTCGGGGCCGCCGTTCTCGAACAGCAGCTGTCGGCACCGCCCGCACGGCATCAGGATCTCGCCGGCGCCGTCCACGCACGAGAAGTGGGTCAGCCGCCCGCCACCGGTGATGTGCAGCTGTGACACCAACCCGCACTCCGCGCAGAGGGCCACGCCGTACGCCGCGTTCTCCACGTTGCAACCGGTGACGACCCGGCCGTCGTCGACCAGGGCCGCCGCCCCCACCGGGTAGTGGGAGTACGGCGCGTACGCGTGCCCCATCGCCTCCCGGGCGCGCTCGGTGAGCGCCTCCCAGTCGAAGTCCTCGGTCGTCACCCGGCACTCCCCTTGCGGTAGATCTGGCCGTCGGCCTTGGGCATTCGCAGCCGTTGTGCGGCGAACGCGAGCACGAGCAGGGTCGCGAGGTACGGCGTCATGCTGGTGAAGTCGGTCGGGACCTCGTCGGTGAGGAAGTACCACGCCAGGAACAGCAGACCGAACACCCCGAGCACGATGCCGCTGCTAGCCGATCCCTTGCGCTTCCAGATCCGGTACGCGCCGAGCACCACGAGCCAGAAGCCGACGAGCAGGAGCAGCGCGTGGATGGTCGAGGGGTCGCGCAGCCGCAGGCTGTCGGTGTAGCCGAACATGCCCGAGCCGAGCAGCACCCCGCCGGGGCGCCAGTTGCCGAAGATCATCGCCGCGAGGCCGATGTAGCCACGACCGTTGGCCTGGTTGGTGTGGAAGCCCGGCGACGAGACCAGCGCGAGGTAGCCACCACCGAGACCGGCGAAGCCGCCCGAGATCAGCACGGCGACGTACTTGTGGCGGATGACGTTGACGCCCAGGCTCTCCGCCGCCTGCGGGTTCTCGCCGCAGGACCGTAGCCGCAGGCCGAAGCGCGTGCGCCAGAGGACATAGCCGGTCAGGGCCACCAGCGCGAAGACCAGGAAGGTCACGATCGACACCTTGGTCGTCACGGCCGTGACCAGCGAGGCGACGTCCGAGATCACGAACCAGTGCTTGTCGGCCAGGTCCGTGGCCGCGGTGGAGAGCCCCGGGATCGTCACGGAGTCGGGTTTCTTGAGCCCCGTGAGCTGCTGGGCACCACCGTGACCGAACTCGGAGTTGAGGTCGGCGAAGTAGGCCTCGGCGAGGAACGTCGTGAGCCCGAGGGCGATCACGTTGAGCGCGACACCGGAGACGATGTGGTCGACGCCGAAGGTGACCGTGGCGAGGGCGTGGATCAGGCCACCGAGCATCCCGAAGAGGATCGCGCCGAGCAGCCCGACGTACGGGCCGTACCAGTAGGTGAAGAACGCGGCGCCCCAGGTGCCGAGCAGCATCTGACCCTCGAGGCCGATGTTGACGACGCCGGCACGCTCGCTCCAGAGGCCGCCGAGTGCGGCGAGGAGGATCGGGCAGGTCGCCACGATCGCGGCCCGAAGGCTGCCGGGAGAGTCGATCTCCTGGGCGTCGGCGATGACGCGCACGGCCGCGATGGACACGAGGGCGGCCAGGGCGATCAGGTAGTAGGTGCGGGTGCGGTGCTGGGCACGAGCCTCCCGGTCGCCCCGCACCTGGTCGACGGTGGTGGTGCTCATGCCGTGACCTCCTTCTGCTCATGCTGCGGAGGGGTCGAGTCCAGGACCGCGCGCAACGTGCGCTGCTCCTGGGCCGTCGACCAGCGACGGACCACCTCGTAGGCGATGACCACGGCCAGCACGACGACACCCTGGGTGATCTGGACGATCGAGGGGGAGATCCCGGCGACCAGGCCGAGGGGGTTGGCCTGCTCGCTGAGCCAGGCGAACAGGACGGCGCCGAAGAAGATGCCCAGCGGCCGGTTGCGGCCCAGCAGGGCGACGGCGATGCCGGTGAAGCCGAGCTGGTGCTGGAACGGAGGACCGTAGTAGTCGGCACCGCCGAAGAGGGCGGGCATCCAGATCAGGCCGGCGATCCCTCCCGACAGCAGCATCGAGATGACCACCATCCGCTTGACCTGCACGCCCGAGGCGACGGCGGCCTCCTCGTTCTGTCCGGTGGCCCTCAGGTCGAAGCCGAAACGGGTGCGGTTGATGAGGAACGAGATCCCGAACCCGGCGACGACGGCGATGAGCGCCAGGCTCCACACGGCCCCGTCGTGCTCGCCGAAGAAGGTCCAGCCGGTGAACTGGCTGCTGTCGGGGATCGGGGTCGTACGCCGTCCCTGGCCGTACTGCTCCCCGTGGTTGGAGAGCAGGTAGCCGACCAGGGTGCCGGCGATGGCGTTGAGCATGATCGTCGAGATCACCTCGCTGACGCCGCGCGTGACCTTCAGCAGGCCCGCGATGCCGGCCCAGAGGGCGCCGACCACCATCGCCACGAGGACGGCCACCACCACGTTGAGCTTGCCCGGGAAGAACGCGTAGCCGGCGACGAGCGCAGCGGCGTACGACGCGATCGTGTACTGGCCCTCGACGCCGATGTTGAAGAGGTTCATCCGGAAGCCGATGGCCGCGGCGAGGGCAGCGAGGAAGATCATCGACGACTGGTTGATGATGTTGACCCAGTTGCGGCCCTTGGGGGCGGTGGTCATGACCGACCAGAAGTCGCTCACCGAGGCCCCCGCGATGGTCACGACCACGCTGGTCACGAGAACGGCCGCGATGACCGCGATCAGGGGGGCGAGGACGGGCTGGGCGGCCTTGCGCAGGAAACCGGAGAGGATCATGCCGTGTCCTTTCCGCCGGTCATGGCGGAGCCGAGGTCCTGGGGGGTGACGTCCTGGGGGTCGAACTCCCCGACGAGCTCGCCGCGCAGGATGACCGTGATCCGGTCGGACAGGCCGATCAGCTCGTCGAGGTCCGCCGAGATCAGCAGCACCCCCAGGCCGAGCCGACGGGCCCGCTTGATGTGGTCCCAGATCGCCGCCTGGGCGCCCACGTCGACGCCGCGGGTCGGGTGGGCGGCGATGAGCAGGAGCGGGTCACCGCTCATCTCGCGGCCCACGATCAGCTTCTGCTGGTTGCCGCCCGAGAGCGCGCGGGCGTTGGTGGCGATCGACGGCGCGCGGACGTCGTACTCCTCGACGATCCGCTCGGTGTCGGCCTTGGACGCCCGCCGGTCGATGAGGCCGTGCTTGGTCGCGGGCTTGCGGGTCTGGTGACCGAGGATGCGGTTCTCCCACAGGGGCGCGTCGAGCAGCAGGCCGTGGCGGTGGCGGTCCTCGGGGATGAATCCGATACCCGCCTCGCGGCGCTCGCGGGTCGGCCAGCTGGTCATGGTCTCCCCGGCGAGGCTGATCGTGCCGGTCCCCCTGCGCATGCCCATGATCGTCTCGACGAGCTCAGCCTGGCCGTTGCCCTCGACCCCCGCGATCCCGAGCACCTCGCCCTTGTGGATGGTCAGGTCGATGTCGTGCAGCAGGTGTCGGCCGCGCTCGTCGACCAGATTGACCCCCGCCAGCTCGAGGAGGACGGTCTCGGTGACCGTGGACTCCTCGGTCTGCGGGGACGGCAGCTCGGAGCCGACCATCAGCTCGGCCAGCTGCAGCTTGGTCGCGGTCTTGGGGTCGGCCTCGCCCACCGTGGTCCCCCGGCGCATGACGGTGATGTCGTCGGCGATGTCGAGGACCTCGTCGAGCTTGTGGGAGATGAAGAGGATCGTGTGGCCCGAGGCGCGTAGCTCGCGGAGATTGTCGAAGAGCGCGTCGACCTCCTGCGGCACCAGCACGGCCGTGGGCTCGTCGAGGATGATGATCCGCGCGCCGCGGTAGAGGACCTTGAGGATCTCGACCCGCTGCCGCTGGCCGACACCGAGGTGCTCGACCAGCTCGTCGGGGTCGAGCCCGAAGCCGTAGGCGTCGGAGATGCGGGAGATCTCGGCTCTGGCGGCGTCGCCGATGCCGAAGAGCCTCTCGCCACCGAGGGCGACGTTCTCGAGCACGGTGAGGTTGTCGGCGAGCATGAAGTGCTGGAAGACCATGCCGATGCCGACCTTGATGGCATCGGTCGGAGAGCCGAAGCTGACCTCGTTGCCGTCGACGGAGATGGTGCCCTCGTCGGGCTTCTGCACGCCGTAGAGGATCTTCATGAGCGTCGACTTGCCGGCGCCGTTCTCACCGATGAGCGCGTGCACCGTGCCGGGACGGATCGTGATGTTCACGTCGCGGTTGGCGACGACGCCGGGGAACCGCTTGGTGATCCCTCGTACGTCGATCCCTCCGGCGAGATCGGCCCCGTGGTCTGGCGCCTTTGCCAGCGACGTCATCGCTCCTCCTCAGTTCGTGCGCACCGCCCTGCGAGCGTGGGGCGGCGCACCCGTGGTTCCGGACATGCCCCGGGCCCGGGGCCAAACGCTACCGTCTGGTCCCGGGCCCGGGCTTTGACACCTGTGAGAGGTGTCGATCGGGTTCGATCAGGGCGCCGTCGGCACCTTGATCTCGCCCGACTTGATCTTGTCGGCGTAGCCGTCGATGTCCGACTTGATGTCGTCCACGAAGCCACCGGACGTCGAGTAGCCCACACCGTCGACCTTGAGGTCGTAGGTCTGGTAGCTGACGAGCGGCTTGCCGTCGGCGATCGACTGGATCATGTCGAACGTCGCCACGTCGACACGCTTGAGCATCGAGGTGAGGATGTGCGACTGCTGCTCCGCCGGAGCCGTGAGGTACTGGTCGGAGTCGACACCGATGGCCCAGTGGCCGTCGCCGGCGTCGACAGCGGCCTCGAAGACACCCGAGCCCGAAGCACCGGACGCGTGGTAGACGACGTCCGCACCGTTGTCGAACTCAGCCGTCGCGGCTTCCTTGCCACCGGCAGGGTCACCGAAACCGGCGAGGTCGCTCTCCTCGATGTACTTGACGTCCACGGTGATGTCGGGGTTGACCGCTTCGGCACCCGCGACGTAACCGGCCTCGAACTTCTTGATGAGGTCGTTGTGGACACCACCGACGAAGCCGATGTGGTCGGACTGCGTCTTCATGGCGGCGGCGACGCCCACGAGGAAGGAACCCTCGTTCTCGGCGAAGCCGAGGTAGGCGACGTTGTCGTTGGCGTCGGCGTCGGGGTCGAAGCCGTCGATGACACCGAAGTTGATGTCCGTGTAGTCGGGCGCGACCGCGTTGACGGCCTCGCTGTAGGCGAAGCCGACCCCGATGATCGGGTTCATGCCCGCGTCGGCCATGTCGCGAAGACGCGTCTCGCGAGCGGACTCGGCCTCGCCGTCGGTGGCCTCGCCCTCGGTGCAGGTGGCGCCCAGCTCGTCGACGGCCTTCTTGAGACCGGCGTAGGCCGAGTCGTTGAAGGACTGGTCGCCGCGGCCACCCACGTCGTAGGCCAGACCGACCTTGGGACCGTCACCGCTGGCGTCCTTGCAGAGGTCTGCGCTGCTCGTGGACGTCTTGTCCGAGCCCTTGGTGTCGTCATTCTTGCCACAGCCGGTCAGCGCCAGGGACGCAATACAGGCAACGGCAGCGATCTTGCTCACACGACGCAAGATGCCCTCCTCGTCTCAGTTCGCACCGTCGAACCGGCGCAATTCCCCGACACCCTAGTGCGGTGCAGGGAGGTGCGTGTGGGCAAAAGGTGACAGAAAGCCGAGTTGTTATAGGTCAGTGATCAATGCCTCGACCGCCGCCATGGCGAGCACCTTGGCCCCGATCCCGATCGCGCGCTCGTCGACGCGCAGGTTCCCCTGGTGGAGGTCGTACGTCGGTCCGCCCGGCGTGCGGGTGCCGAGCCGGGCCATGGCGCCCGGAACGCTGTCGAGGTACCAGCCGAAGTCCTCGCCGCCGAGGCTCTGGTGGGCGGTGACCGGGCCCCGGTCGCCCAGCACCCGGGTGACGGCGCGGGCCATCAGCCGGTGGGAGACGGGCTCGTTGACGACGGGCGGGACGCCGCGCTGGTAGTCGATGCGGGCGATCACGCCGTACGGCTCGACGATCTGGTGCACGAGCTCGCGGACCAGGAGCTCGCAGTCGGCCCAGGCCACCGCGTCGAGGATGCGGACGGTGCCGGCGACCAGGCCCCGGTCGGGGATCACGTTGGGTGCGGCGCCCGCGTGCACGATCCCCCACACGACACTCACACCCGAGCGGGGATCGAACCGGCGGGACAGGATCGCGGGCAGCTCGGTGGTGACCTTGGCGAGCGCGAACGTGAGGTCGCCGGTCAGGTGCGGGCGCGAGGTGTGCCCGCCGTCGCCCTCCAGCCGGACCTCGAGCTTGTCGGCCGCGCTGGTGAGCGGTCCGAGCCGGAGCCCGATCTGGCCGACGTCGACACCGGGGTCGCAGTGGAGTGCGAAGACCCGCTCCACGCCCTCGAGGGCCTGCAGGCTCATCAGGTGCAGGGCGCCCCCGGGCATGACCTCCTCGGCGGGCTGGAACAGCAGCCGGACCCGGCCGGGGAGGAGCCCGCGGTCGTTCGCCTCGGCGAGCGCGAGCGCCGCTCCCAGCAACGAGGTGGTGTGCACGTCGTGGCCGCACGCGTGGGCGACGCCCGGCACCGTGGAGGTCCAGGGGTCCGACGTGGTGTCGTCGACCGGGAGCGCGTCGAGATCGGCGCGCAGGGCCACGATCCGGCCCTCGTCGCCCAGGTCGGCGACGAAACCGGTCCGCGGCAACCGGGTGACCCGCCAGCCGGCCTGCTCCACGCGCGCCGCCACGAGCTCGGTCGTGCGGGTCTCGGACCAGGACAGCTCGGGGTGCGCGTGCAGGTCGCGACGCAGCTCGACCAGCTCCGCGTCGTACTTGTCGACGACGGAGTCGATGAGGGCGGCGGCTTCGGGAGGCATCGCGTCGAGATTAGTACCCGGGGGCACCCGCCCGGTCACCGCTCGGCGCACAAGCGCCCGACCGCACGGGTTGAGGTCACCGCACCGCAGAGGGAGAGGCTAGTCAGTGGGCGTACCACCCGCATCCGCGCGCGGTCGTCATCGACGACGAGCCCGAGGCCGCTCACCTGCTGCTGGACGACGGTCGACGTGGCCCTGCCGGCCGTCACTCGCCCCGTCGGGTGACCAGGACCCGCCAGGACACCGAGGATGGTGCCTCGACGTCCACCCGGAACCGCCTGCCCCGGTGGGTGTAGATCTGGGCGCGCGACACGACGCCATCACACGGCACGGTGAAGGGAGCGACGCGGGGCAGGTTCGTCCGGACCCTGATCGGTCGACGCGCAGCACAGACGGTGTACAGGATCACCAGGTCCCCGGCGACCCCGGTCGCGCTGCTGTCGCCGGCTCCGGAGCTCCGGATGACAATCACCTCGTCGGGTCGCAGCGGGTGCAGCCCCGGTCCCACGGGAGACGCGTCGGAGGCGTCCACGCGCTCTGCGGGTCGGGGCGTCGACACCCGATCACTCGTGCATCCACCGGTGGCAGCCGCGGCAACAAGGGCCACCGCTGCCACCGAGGTCCGCGGTGGAGTCAGTAGATCCACCAACGAGCGCGCGTCGGAGCCTTGAAGGACCACGACTTCTTCGTGGTGTGACAGCCACCGCCGCAGTAGCTGAGCTTCGTGAAGCCCTTGATCGTCTCGTTGACCGTGCCTCGGTCGCAGTAGACGATGTCGTGCTTCGGGACCTTGAACTCGGCAGACGTCACGTATCCCGTCGTCGTGCTCCTCGAGACACTGGCGTTGATCTCGGCCTTGACGCCACCGAAGATGCCTGCCTTGATCTCGGTACCGAGCTTCGAGCCCACGCTCCAGGTGAAGGTCTTGGACGTCGACGCCTCGCACTTGCCTGTGATGGGGTAGTTCCGGCTGTTGGAGATGCTGTCGCGGTATCCGTAGCTGCGCGAGTTCTCGAGGTTCTCGGTCATGTAGCTGCACCACGACGAGTTGTCGTTCGACCCGCAGTTGAGCTTGCGTGGGGCCGCGTCGGCCTGCGCCGGAAGCAGCACCATGACGCCGACCAGCAACGCGCCGACGACCGTGAGGACGCGCAGGAAAAGAGCTTTGGTCATGTGTTCCCCCGAGTGCAAGTTGGACGCCCGGACGGGCCCGCCCAGTATGCGGGCCGGTCACGAAGACAGCAACCGTGTGCGACCCCGGCCCGCCCGGGTCAGGCGTCGGCGTCGTACGCCGCGAGGATGCGGTCGGCGGCCGTGGTGGCGGGCAGCTTGCCCGCCAGGACGTCTCGCTGCACCTCGTCGCGGATCGCGGCGACCCCCGGTGAGTGGCGCAGGCGCTCGGCCAGGTCGTCGCGGACCAGGGCCCACGTGAAGTCGAGCTGCTGGCGGGCGCGCTTGGCCGCCAGGCCGTCGTCGCCGAGGTGCTCGCGGTGCTCGAGGACGCGCTGCCACAGGTCGTCGACGCCCACGTCGTGCAGGCCGGAGCAGGTGACGACAGGTGGCGCCCACTCCCCCCTGCCGCGGACCAGGCGCAGCGCGCCGGCGAGCTCGCGCGCCGCGGACCGAGCCTCCTGCTCACGGTCGCCGTCCGCCTTGTTGACCGCGATCACGTCCGCGATCTCGAGGATGCCCTTCTTGATGCCCTGGAGCTGGTCGCCGGTGCGGGCGAGAGTGAGGAACAGGAAGGTGTCGACCATCCCGGCCACCGTCACCTCGGACTGGCCGACGCCGACGGTCTCCACGAGCACGATGTCGTAGCCCGCCGCCTCGAGCACGCTCATCGCCTGGAAGGTCGCGCGGGCCACGCCGCCGAGCGTCCCGGCGGACGGCGAGGGGCGGATGTAGGCGTTCGGGTCCGCGGAGAGGCGGGCCATCCGGGTCTTGTCGCCCAACACCGACCCGCCGGTGCGCACGCTCGACGGGTCGACCGCGAGGACACCGACACGGTGCCCGTCGCCGGTCAGGCGCGAGCCGAGCGCCTCGATGAACGTCGACTTGCCGACCCCCGGGACCCCGGAGATGCCGACCCGGATCGCCGACCCGTCCGAAACTTTCTGGCGGGTCAGCGTGGAGAGGAGCTCGCGGGCCTGGGCGCGGTGCTGCGGGCGGGACGACTCGACCAGGGTGATCGCCTGGGACACCGCGGCGCGCCTGCGCTCCCGGATGCCCGCGACGAGCCGGGCGACCGGGTCGTCGGCCGGACGGCCCTCGTCGGTCGAGCTTGTCGGGACCATCAGTGGTCGAGCTGCTCCCGCAGCCTCGCCAGCAGGTCGAGCGCGGACTCGGCGATGACGGTGCCGGGCAGGAACACCGCGGCCGCCCCCATCTCGCGGAGGGTGGGCACGTCGTCGGGCGGGATCACGCCGCCGATCACGACCATGATGTCGGGGCGACCCTGCTCGGCCAGTGCCTCCCTGAGCGCGGGCAGCAGTGCGAGGTGGCCCGCCGCCAGCGACGAGACCCCGACGATGTGGACGTCGGCGTCGACCGCCTGCTGCGCGACCTCCTCGGGGGTCGAGAACAGCGGGCCCACGTCGACGTCGAAGCCCATGTCGGCGAAGGCGCTGACGACGACCTTCTGACCGCGGTCGTGGCCGTCCTGGCCCATCTTCGCGACCAGGATCCGCGGGCGGCGGCCCTCGGCCCGCTCGAACTCGTCGGTCGCGTCGAGGACCTGCTGCACCAACTGCCCGCCCGCTGAGCTCGACTCGTCCCTGAACACGCCGCTGATCGTACGGATCACGGCCTGGTGGCGCCCGTAGACCTTCTCCAGCGCGTCGGAGATCTCCCCGACGGTCGCCTTGGCCCGGGCCGCGTCGACGGCCAGCGCGAGCAGGTTGCCGTCGAGGGACGATCCGGAGGTCGGGCCCACCGGCCCCCGCTCGGCGGAGCTCGTGAGCGCGTCGAGCGATCGACGTACGTCGTCGTCGTCGCGCTCGGCGCGGAGCCGCTCGAGCTTGGCGATCTGCTGGCGGTAGACGTCGTCGTTGTCGACGCGCAGGACGTCGAGCTTGTCCTCGGTGGCGAGCCGGTAGGTGTTGACGCCGATCACCTTCTGGGCGCCGGAGTCGATGCGCGCCTGGGTGCGGGCGGCGGCCTCCTCGATGCGCATCTTGGGGATGCCCTGCTCGATCGCCCTGGCCATGCCACCGGCCTGCTCGGCCTCCTGGATGTGCGCCCAGGCGCGCTCGGCGAGGTCGTGGGTGAGCCGTTCGACGTAGTAGGAGCCACCCCACGGGTCGATGGTCCCCGTGGTGCCGCTCTCCTGCTGCAGGAGCA
>JAOPYB010000501.1 GCA_025964835.1 Nocardioides sp.
GATCGACACGGTCATCTACTTCCAGGTGACCGACCCGATCGCCGCGACGTACGAGATCGCCAACTACATCCAGGCCGTCGAGCAGCTCACGATGACCACGCTCCGCAACATCGTCGGCGGCATGGACCTCGAGGAGACGCTCACCAGCCGCGACGAGATCAACAGCCGCCTGCGCGGTGTCCTCGACGAGGCCACCGGCAAGTGGGGGATCCGGGTCAACCGGGTCGAGCTCAAGGGCATCGACCCGCCGCCCTCCATCAAGGACTCGATGGAGAAGCAGATGCGCGCCGACCGCGAGAAGCGCGCGGTCATCCTCACCGCCGAGGGCCAGCGCCAGGCGGCCATCCTGACGGCCGAAGGTGCCAAGCAGTCGTCGATCCTGAACGCCGAGGGTGCACGCGAGTCGCAGATCCTGCGCGCCCAGGCCGACCGCGAGTCGTCGATCCTGCGGGCGCAGGGTGAGGGCCAGGCGATCCAGACCGTCTTCCAGGCGATCCACGACGGCAACCCCGACCAGTCGCTGCTCGCCTACCAGTACCTCCAGATGATGCCGAAGATCGCCCAGGGCGACTCCAACAAGCTCTGGATCGTGCCCAGCGAGATCGGGCGAGCCCTCGAGGGTCTCGGCTCCACCATGACCAACCTCCAGGGCATCCCCAAGCAGGTGGACGGCCCGAAGACGCGGGTCGACATGGGCAGCCTGGAGCCGGCGGAGCTCGAGGGCATCGGGTCCCAGACCGACGCCGAGCTCAGCAAGGCCAACGCCGCGGTCCAGGCGGCCATCGCCGAGGCGGCCGATGCGGCCAACCCGAGCAAGAACGCCTCGCACGCCACACCGCCCGAGCCCCCGCCCGCGCCCGAGGAGCCGCCGGCCTCGTGACGGCGTACGAAGCGGTCGCCATCCTGCTCGCGGGCCTGGCGGCCGGAACCATCAACACCGTCGTGGGCTCGGGAACGCTGATCACGTTCCCGACCCTGCTGGCGTTCGGCATCCCACCCGTCACCGCGAACGTCTCGAACACCGTGGGCCTGGTCCCGGGGTCGGTGTCCGGGGCGATCGGCTACCGCCGCGAGCTCGAGGGGCAGCGCTCCCGGGTGCTGAGGCTCTGCGTGGGGTCCCTGATCGGCGGCCTCGCCGGTGGGTTGCTGCTGCTGGTGCTGCCCGACGGCGCCTTCACCGCGATCGTGCCCGCCCTGATCCTGCTCGGCCTGGTGCTGGTCGTCTTCCAGCCCCGCATCTCCGCCTGGGTGGACCGTCGCCACGAGGCGGCCGGCGGGCTGCCGCACCACGGTGCCTGGTGGGTCTGGCCGGCGGTGCTGCTGGCCGGCGTGTACGGCGGCTACTTCGGGGCGGCCCAGGGCGTGCTGCTGATGGCGGTCCTCGGCATCGGGGTCGACGAGAGCCTCCAGCGGCTCAATGCGGTCAAGAACGTGCTCGCGGCGGTCGTCAACGGGATCGCCGGGCTGCTGTTCATCGTCGTCGCCGACGTCGACTGGCGGATCGTCGCCCTGATCGGGGTGGGCTCCGTGATCGGCGGTCAGCTCGGCGCGACCGTCGGACGCCGCCTGCCGAGCGCGGTCCTGCGTGTCTTCATCGTCGTCGTGGGCGTGGTCGCCCTGGCCACGTTCCTGCTGGGCTGACCACGGGGCTGACCACGGGGCTGGCCACGGGGCTGACCACGGGGCTGGGCCAGTCCGCCGATGGCGCTGCCGATGACGGGGCTGATCCCGGCCGGATGCCGTCGATCAGGCGGGCGAGGAAGCGGTCGAGGAGCTCACCGGGGCGTTCGCCGGTCTGGGGTGCGGGGGCCGGCTCGAAGCCGGGGGCCGGAGGCCGGAGGCGAACCCTAGGGAGTCGGGGGGACCCGCGCCAGACCTGCTGCGGAGTCGACGTACGCCGAGACCCAGCGGGAGAGCTCGTCGTAGGCCCGGGCGCGTGGCTCGGGCAGCGAGAGCACCACGTCGTGCCGGGCGCCGGCCACGGCCGCGTAGGTGACGTGGCGGCCCAGCGCGACCGACCAGCGGCGGATCTGCTCGACGTCGAGGACGATGTCGTGGCGGTGCACGTCGTCGCCCATCTCGGTGGGCACGGACGAGGCGTCCGAGCTCAGCACGAGCACGGGGCAGGGCAGGTCCAGGCCGCGGTGCAGCTCGGCGTGCGCATGCCGGATCGCCGCGAGCCAGCCGGCGAGGACGGGCCACGACTGGACGGGCTTCCAGCTGAGGTCGAACTCCCACTCGCCCTCGTGGTCGCGGTGCAGGCTGCGCGTGTAGAGGCCCGTCACGTCGCGCGGGATCTCGCGTCGGGGCCTGCGCCGGCCGAGCTGCTTGACGACCACGGTGCCGACCGTGCGCAGCAGCAACGAGCCGTGCATGTCGAGCCACGGGGAGTTCAGCGCCATCCCGCGGAGCTCCGGCAGGTCCGTGCGGCGGTGGTGCGCCCACAGCGGCAGCACCAGGCCGCCCGTGGAGTGGGCGGTCAGTACCACGTGGTCGTGGCCGTCGCGCTCGGTGATCCGGGACCAGGCCGCGTCGAGGTCGGCGAAGTAGGTGTGCACGTCGTCGACGTAGTTGGGCGTCTGGTGCGGCCGGATCGATCGGCCGTACTTGCGCAGGTCGACGGCGTAGAAGTCGTAGCCCCGGGCGTTCCACCACTCGGCGAAGGCGGTCTGGAAGAAGTAGTCGGCGAAGCCGTGGACGTGCAGCACGGCCTTGCGGGTGGGGGAGTCCGCCGCCCGGCTGACGAGCGTCGCGACGACCGCGCCCTCCTCGTCCGGCGGGAGCTCGATGGTCTCCGCGAGGTACGGCGCACCCAGGACGTCGACTTCGGAGCTCACGCCCCGATCCTGCCATCCCGGATGGCGAGCGCCCGGTCGGGATGGTTGGTGGTCACGAGCCAGGCCCGCCCCGGTCGCAGCCACCAGCGCAGCGACACCGGGTCGTCGACGGTCCACACGACGAGCGGCAGCCCGGCCCGGCGGGCGAAGCGCGCGACGCCCGCGAGGGCGAGCCAGTGGTTGGCCACCACGGCATTGGCACCGGACTCCTCGAAGCGGTCGTGCGGGCTGAGCTCGCCCCGGCGCATCCGGAGCTGCTCGCGCAGCGGCCGCCCGGCGACCGACCCACCGACGGTCAGCCCCGCGCGCACCGCGAGCCCGCCGGCGTCCGACCACTCGCGCACGGCGCGGATCGCCGCCACCCGCCCGGTGGTCACCAGCACGTCGTCCGCGCCCAGCACCTCGACGGCTCGGCCGACGGCGGCGACCTCGTCCTGCGCCCCGCGCGATCGGAACTTCAGGTCCAGGTGGACCCGGGCGCGCCCCTCCAGGATCTCCAGCGCCTCGTCCAGCGAGAGGAAGTGGTCGGCCCGGGAGGCGAACTCCTCGAAGGTGAGGTCCGCGATCGGCCGCCGGTGCCCGCCCATCAGCACCCAGTCGTCGTGCACCAGGACCAGGGTCCCGTCGCCGCAGCGCCGTACGTCCAGCTCGACGTAGTCCACCCCCAGGGCGACCGCCCGCTCGAGTGCCACGCGGGTGTTCTCGAGGTCCGTCTGCGTGCCGGCGCCGCCCCGGTGGGCGCTGACGAGCACGGGCGCAGCAGTCACGGGCGGGCGGCGGAGTACGTCGCGGCGGCCCGCACCAGTCCGGCCAGCAGGCCGACGTCGGCGGCGGTCTCGGGATGCCACTGGACGGCGACGCAGAAGCGGTCACCGGGCACCTCCATGGCCTCCAGCGTCCCGTCGGCCGCGCGGGCGGAGGGCTCGAAGCCGGGGTGGGTCCGCACCGACTGGTGGTGGTGGCAGTTGACCCTGAGGTGGTCGCCGACCAGCGTGGAGACGCGGGACCCGGCGAGCGTGGTCACGTCGACCTCACCGAACTCGTCACCGCCGGGGCTGTGCCGCTCGTGCTCGACCAGGTCGGGCGTGTGCTGGTCGAGGTGGCCGCCTGCGTGGACCGCCATCAGCTGCATGCCCCGGCACACGCCCAGGACGGGGAGGCCGGCCGCCTCGGCCGCGTCCAGCAGCGCCGTCTCCCACGCGTCGCGGTCCGGGCGCCACCCGGCGGTGCGCGGGTGCGGCTCGGCGCCGTACCGCTCCGGGTCCACGTCCGCGCCGCCGCTCACGACCAGGCCGTCCAGGCGGGCGACGACGGCGTCGGCCGCCCCCACCTGCCCGACGGGCGGCAGCAGCAGCGGGACGCCCCCGGTCGCCTCGACGGCCGCGGCGTACGCCGTCGGCAGCACGTCGGCGCGCTGGTGCCAGACCCCCCACGAGGCGTCCTCGCGGTAGGTCGTCAGTCCGATGATCGGAGCGGTCACCCGGGCCTCAGAGCGGGGTGACGTAGGCGCCGGAGATGCCGCCGTCGACCAGGAAGGTGTTGGCCGTGATGAAGCTTGACTCGTCCGAGGCGAGGAAGAGCACGGCGTTGGCCATCTCCAGCGGCTCCGCGAAGCGCCCCATCGGCACGTGCACCAGCCGGCGCGCGGCCCGCTCGGGGTCGCTGGCGAA
>JAOPYB010000279.1 GCA_025964835.1 Nocardioides sp.
GAGCTCACTTCGCGTGGGCGATGTCATCACCTATCACCCGCCGGCCGACTCGGGGGTTGACGGAGTGGTGACGCACCGGATCATTTCCATCCACAACGAAGAGCTGCGCACCCAGGGGGACGCCGCGTCCGCGGCCGACCCCTGGGTGTTCCGCATCGACGAGCCGTCCCAGGCCAGGGTCGCGGCGGCCCTGCCGTACGTCGGCTACTTCTACCTCTGGGCCGTCGACCCGGGGCTCTGGAGCGTCGTTCTCGTCCTGTCCCTGCTCATGCTCCTGCTCTCCGCGGCTGCCGCCGAGTGGCGTCGGCACCCGAACGGCGACCCCACGACACCCTTCTCGGTATTCGCGCTGGTCCAGGGCGCGCGGGCCCTATGCTCCATGCCATGGCGCAACGAGTTCTGGTGGTCGAGGACGAGGAGGACATCGCGTTCCCCCTTGTCCGCACCCTGGAGCGAGAGGGGTACGTCGTCCAGTGGGTCGACAACGGCCAGAAGGCCCTCGACTCCCTCCTGGCCGATCCGGTCGAGGTGGTCATCCTCGACCTCGGGCTCCCGGACTTCGACGGTCTCGAGGTCTGTCGGCGAGCCCGTGAGGCCGGCTACGAGGGGGCGATCATGATCGTGACCGCCCGCGCGGGGGAGCTGGACCGCGTCGTGGGTCTCGACTACGGAGCCGACGACTACCTGGCCAAGCCCTTCGGGCTGGCCGAGCTCCAGGCACGCGTGCGTGCCCTGTTGCGCCGTACCACCGGTCCCGGGACGCTCGCGGCCGCCGAGGCGGACGGCCACGGTGGCATCCGCATCGATGTCGCCGCGCGTCGCGTGTACGCCGGCGAGGACGAGGTCCCCCTGACCGGCAAGGAGTTCGAGGTCCTGAACATCCTCGCCGCCAACAGGGACAAGGTCGTGTCACGCGGTCGGCTGATGGCCGACGTGTGGGACGAGAACTGGTACGGCTCGACCAAGACGCTCGACGTCACGATTGGTCGTTTGCGCCAGAAGCTCGAGAGCGTTGGTGTGACGGAGCGAGTCGTTGCCGTTCGAGGCGTGGGTTTCCGCCTCGAAGGCGGACCACCGGATGCGTGAGCGGCTCACCTTCTCCTTCGTCGTCCTCTCGGTGCTCCTCCTCCTCGGAGCCGGCGTCGTCCGATCCTTCATCCTTCGCGACCTGATCCGCGAGCAGGAGAGCGCGCACGTCCAGCAGGAGATCATCCTGATCTCCGACATCGTCTCGGACCGGCAGGCGTCCGGCGGCAGCATCAACAAGCAGTTCCTCGACTCCCTCGTCGGCAAGAACAGCCGTCTCGAGTACACCCCCGAGGGTGCGGCGCCGATCGTCGTCCACGGCGTCGGCTACGAGGGCTCGGACGACGCCAGCCAGGACCTGTCGGCCAGCGACGACGTGTACGGCGCCCGGGTCACCGTCAGCCAGTCGCCCGAGGTGGTCAAGGACATCCTCGGCCGCGACATCGGCTCGGTGATCGTGGTGTTCCTGATGATCGCCGTCGTCGCCGGCACGATCGGGTTCTTCGTCTCGCGGGCCCTGTCCGCGCCGTTCCGGCAGCTCGCGGTGGCGGCCGCCGCGCTGGGCCGCGGCCGCTTCGACCTCGAGCTGCCCACGACGAAGATCCCCGAGGCCAGGGCCATCGCCCAGGCACTGGCGACCAGCGCCGGCCAGCTCGAGGACCGGCTCCGCCGCGAGCGCGACTTCGCCGAGCACGCCTCCCACATGCTGCGCACGCCGCTCACCGGCCTGCGCCTCGAGCTCGAGGAGCTCACCCAGCGCTCCGATGTCCCCGCGGACGCCAAGGCGGCCGCCGCGCGCGGGCTGGCCAGCGTCGACGAGATGAATGCCGTCGCCGGTGAGCTCGTCGAGCTGGCCCGCAGCGGCAGCCTGGTCGAGGGCGCGGCGGTGCCGCTGGCCGACCTGGCCACCCAGCTCGCCCAGCGCTGGTCCGACCGGCTCGCGGCGCGCGACCGGCCGCTGACCGCCTCGGCCGAGGGCGACCTGACGCTGACCTACACCCCGGGCCCGGTCGAGCACGTCCTCGACCTGCTGCTCGCCGAGGTGGTGCGCCGCGGCACCGGTGCCGTCCGGATCGTCTTCCAGGGCCAGGACGGCGGGCACCTGCGGCTCACGGTCTCCTCCGAGGCGACCTCGTCGGCGATGGGCGGCGAGCAGGCGCTGCCGCGGATGGAGCAGGCCCGGGCCGTCGTCGAGGCGCTCGGCGGCCGGCTCACCGGCGAGGACCCGGCCAGCGGCCTCGAGGTGCTGCTGCCCCGTCGCTGAAATCCTCCCGGGCGGTCCACCACAATGGGAGCCATGAACACGCGCCCCGTGGAGACCTGGCTCACCGACATGGACGGCGTCCTGGTGCACGAGGACGTCCCCATCGCCGGCGCCCAGGAGTTCATCGACGCACTGAAGTCCTCGGGGCTCGGCTTCCTGGTGCTCACGAACAACTCGATCTTCACCCCGCGTGACCTGCGGGCGCGGCTGCTGGGCGCAGGGATCGACGTACCCGAGGAGGCGATCTGGACCTCCGCGCTCGCGACCGCCCAGTTCCTCGCCGACCAGCGCCCGCACGGCACGGCGTACGTCGTGGGCGAGGCGGGGCTGACCAACGCGCTGCACGACGTCGGCTACGTGATGACCGACCGCGACCCCGACTACGTGGTGCTGGGGGAGACCCGCACCTACTCGTTCGAGGCGATCACGAAGGCGATCCGGCTGGTCGAGGGCGGCGCACGGTTCCTTGCCACCAACCCCGACGTCAGCGGCCCCAGCATCAACGGCACGCTGCCCGCCACCGGCTCCGTCGCGGCGCTGATCTCGACCGCCACCGGCCGCAAGCCCTACTTCATCGGCAAGCCGAACCCGCTGATGATGCGCTTCGCGCTCAACCGTCTCGACGCGCACTCCGAGACCACCGTGATGATCGGCGACCGGATGGAGACCGACATCAAGAGCGGCCTCGAGGCGGGCCTGCGCACCGTGCTGGTCACCACCGGCTCCACCCGACCCGATCAGGTCGAGCTGTTCCCCTACCGCCCCACCCAGGTCGTGGACTCCATCGCCGACCTCGTCGACCAGGTGAGATCGGTGGCCGAGTAGGTCGCGCGGCGTTCTTCGGTGGTCGAGTAGGTCGCGCAGCGACCGTATCGAGACCCCGGGGGCTGAGGTGTGAGGCCCGAAAGGGTGGGTACGAGCCCTGGTCAGGCAGACGAGTGCTCTCGGGAGACTGCATGTCCACCACGACCTCATCGGGCGGGCGGACCCCGCTCACCTCGGACCAGCGCAACGCCTTCACCGCCGCCCTGCTGGGCTGGACGATGGACGCGTTCGACTACTTCATCGTCGTGCTGGTCTACGCCGACATCGCGGCCGACTTCGACGTCTCGA
>JAOPYB010000502.1 GCA_025964835.1 Nocardioides sp.
GCCCTGCTCGGTGAGCTTCACGAGCTCCTCGACGTCGAGGTGGTCGACGAGGGACTGGCGGCAGTAGTGGCCCAGCGGGATGTCGCCGTGCTTGCCGGCGTACGTGTGCCGGACCTCGTGGTACTCGCCAGCCACGAGTGCGGTGATGTACGTCGACATCGGCCTGGTCGGCTCGAAGGCCCACACGGCCTTGCCGTCGCCCGCGTCCCGAGGCTCGGGGCTGGGGGAGTTGGAGACGACCTTCCAGCCGGCGGGCGCGGTCACGGTGAACGTGAACGGCGCCTTGAGGTCGGGCTGCTCGAAGGTCGTGTAGACGCGCCGCGCGTCCGGGACCTCGAACTGCGAGTAGAGGTAGACGCGGTCGTCGACCGGGTCCACGAACCGGTGCAGCCCCTCGCCCGTGCGGGAGTACGGGAGGTCCGCGGTCACCACGAGCACGTTGTCGGCGGCGAGGCCGGACAGCGCGATCCGCTGGTCGGCGTACGCCGAGACGTCGACCGGGTCGCCGTTCAGCGTGATCGCGTGGATGGTCGCGTCGACGAGGTCGGCGAACGTGTCGGCCCCCGGCCGGGAGCACGTGAACGCGATCGTGGTGGTGGAGGAGAAGGTCGTGTCGCCGGTCGTGAGATCCAGGTCGATGGAGTACGACGTGACGTCCAGGAGGGCGGCGCGGGTGGCGGCCTCGTCCCTGGTGAGGTTGGTTCCGGGCATGCTGCGCATCATGTCACCCGGGGCGCGCCCCGCGGAGAAGGGTTGTCGACCCGTGACAGGACCCGTGACAGGGAGTGGTCCTGGTCCACCGAGCGGGTGCACTTTCGACCATCATGGGCACCGTGAACGGCCCCGTGCGCGACGTCGTACCCCTCCGCGAGGCGGCTCGGGCGTGGTTCCTGATCTCCCTGCAGACCTTCGGCGGCCCGGCCGGGCAGATCGCGGTCATGCAGCGCGAGCTCGTCGACGAGCGCCGCTGGATCGGCGAGCGACGCTTCCTGCACGCCCTGAGCTTCTGCATGCTGCTGCCCGGCCCGGAGGCCCAGCAGCTGGCGATCTACACCGGCTGGCTGCTGAACGGGTGGGCCGGCGGACTGGTCGCCGGCGTGCTGTTCGTGCTCCCCGGCGTGGTGGCGATGCTCGCGCTCTCCTGGGTGTACGTGGCGCACGGCGAGACCGCGCTCGTCACCGGCCTCCTCCTCGGTCTGGCCCCCGCGGTCGTCGCGATCGTGGTCCAGGCGGTGGTCCGGATCGGGCGTCGGGCGCTGCACCACCGGGCCCTCGTGTGGATCTCCGTGGTGGCGTTCCTCCTGCTCGCCCTGCTCGGGCTCCCGTTCCCCGTCGTGGTCCTCGGGGCGGGCGTGGTCGGCTGGCTGGTGGGCCGGTGGCGCCCGGACGTGATGGTGCACCGGCCGCCCGAGGAGGCCGACGGTGCCGAGCCTCCCCTGGTTCCCGACGACGCGCTCCACCGGGTGCGTCCCTCCGCCCGACGCAACCTGACCATCCTGGGTCTCGGCCTGCTCCTCTGGGTGACCCCGGTGGCCGCCGCCTGGGCGCTGGCGTCCGGCTCGCGGACGGTCTTCACCGACCAGGGGGTGTTCTTCGGCGGCATGGCGCTGGTGACCTTCGGCGGCGCCTACGCCGTGCTGTCCTACGTGGCCCAGGCGGCCGTGGGCACCTTCGGCTGGCTGTCCGCCGGCGAGATGGTGCGCGGGCTCGCGCTCGCCGAGACCACTCCGGGTCCCCTGATCATGGTCGTCCAGTTCGTCGCCTTCCTGGGGGCCTACCGGAACCCGGGCGACCTCAACCCCTGGGTGGCCGCGGTGCTTGCGTCGCTGCTCACGGTCTGGGTGACCTTCGTGCCCTGCTTCCTCTTCATCTTCCTGGGGGCGCCGTACGTCGAGCGCCTGCGCGACAGCGCGGCGCTGTCGGCGGCGCTGACCGGAGTGACGGCCGCGGTCGTCGGGGTGATCGCGAACCTCGCGTTGTACTTCGCGGTGCACACCCTCTTCTCCGAGACGTCGACGGCCTCGGCGGGGCCGGTGGCGCTGGTGGTGCCGGTGTGGTCGGCGTACTCCTGGCCGGCGCTGGTCGTCGCGGCCGTGGCGATGGCGCTGGTGTTCCGGCTGCGCTGGTCGGTGCTGCGCACGCTCGGCGTCTGCGCCCTGCTCGGCCTCGGACTGTCGTACGTCGGCTGATCGGGGCCGCCCGGCGGGAATCGGTCCCGGCGCCGAGGTGTTGGAGAGGTCATGACCAAGACCAACGCCGACTTCTGGTTCGACCCCGCCTGCCCCTTCGCCTGGATCACCTCACGGTGGATCCTCGAGGTCGAGAAGGTGCGTGACGTCTCCGTCACCTGGCAGATCATGAGCCTCGCCTACCTCAACGAGGACAAGGACGACCTCGACGAGGGCTACCGCGAGTTCCTCAAGACGGCCTGGCAGCCGGTGCGGGTCCTGATGGCGGTGGAGCAGCAGCATGGCAAGGAGCACCTGCTGCCGCTCTACACCGCGATGGGCAACCTCATCCACCTGGAGAAGCAGGAGAAGGACCGCGCCATGATCGAGGCCGCCCTCGCCGAGGTCGGGCTGCCGGTGGAGCTGGCCGACGCGATGGATGACTCGTCGTACGACGACGCGATCCGCAAGTCCCACCACCTCGGCATGGACCAGGTGGGCAACGAGGTCGGCACGCCGACGATCGCCTTCGAAGGGCACGCGTTCTTCGGGCCGGTGCTCAGCAAGGCGCCCCGCGGCGAGGACGCCGGCCGGATGTGGGACGCGTTCGTGACGCTCTCCGCGTTCGACCACTTCGCCGAGCTCAAGCGCAGTCGCGAGCACGACCTCGACTTCGCCTGACGCTGGGCCCGACGCTGGGCCCGACGCTGGGCCCGACCCTGGGCCCGACCCTGGCGCGGCGGCCGGGGACGTGGCAACCTGAGCCTCAGGAGCCCCCTCGGCCGCACCGGCCCCTCAGGTCACAGATGTATTAATTCTTCACTTGCGTCGGCGTGTCGCTGGACAGCAGCGTCTAACGTCCACTCGTGACCACCCCGGGGATGCTGCCGCGCGCCCGCGCCACGTCCGTCGGGACGCTGGTCGCGACGGTGCTGCTCACGCTCCTGTGGGTGACACCGGCCCGGGCCGACTACACGGCCCTCTGCACCGGGTACGCCGACTGCCGCGACGCGGGCTTCGGCAACGCCGGCTACCAGGGCGCGAACGACCAGTCGTGGTGGCGGATGTACACCGGCCACAACTGCACCAACTACGCCGCCTACCGGATGGTCAGGGCGGGGCTGTCCAACGACCGGCCCTGGTCCGGCGGCGGCAACGCCGAGAACTGGGGCCTGCAGATGGCCTCCATCACCGACGACACCCCGATGGTCGGTGCGGTCGCCTGGTGGGCCGAGAACGTGCGCCCCGCAGGCAGCAGCGGCCACGTCGCCTACGTCGAGCGGGTCGTCTCCAGCACCGAGATCTGGATCTCCGAGGACAGCTGGGGCGGCGACTTCCACTGGCGCAGCGTGACGAAGTCCGGCGGTGGGTGGCCCAGCGGCTTCATCCACTTCGCCGACGTCGCGCTGAAGAGCAAGAAGCCGCCCGCCGTCTCGGGCACCCCCGAGGTGGGCGAGACGCTGACCGCCGCGCCCGGCGCGTGGTCGCCCACCCCCACGACGTACTCCTACCAGTGGCTGGCCGACGGGCAGCCCGTCTCTGGCGCCACCGCCGCCACCTTCGTGCTCGGCCCGGGCAAGGTGGGCAAGCAGATCTCCGTCGAGGTCGCCGCACGCCAGAGCGGGTACGCCGCGGCGGAGGCCACCTCCTCCGCGACCGCAGCGGTCGCCCCCGGTGAGATGGCGCCGGCCGAGAAGCCCGCGATCACCGGGGAGGCACTGGTCGGCAAGGTCCTCACGGCCTCGAAGGGCTCCTGGGCGCCGGACGCGAAGTCGCGCACGGTCCAGTGGCTGTCCGACGGCAAGCCCGTCGCCGGTGCCACGGGCTGGAGCTTCACGCTCGAGCCGGACCAGGCCGGCACCGTGATGAGCGTCGTCGTCACCGGCAAGCGGTCCGGCTACGAGCCCTCGACGGTCACCTCTGCGCCCACCGAGAGCGTGCTCGGCGGCGAGGTCACGGTGACCGCACCGTTCGCGGTCGCCGGCACGCCGAGGATCGGCAAGCAGCTGAGGGTCGTCCCCGGCACCTTCGAGCCGGCCGGCGCCGAGGTCGCCTACACCTGGCTGCGCGACGGCGCCCCCATCACCGGCGCCGACGGATCGACGTACGACCTCGTCGCCGCCGACGTGGGCGCCACGATCTCGCTACGCGTCGACGTCAGCCACGACGGCTACAAGCCCGCCGCCCAGACCACCGAGCCCTCGGCCGCCGTCCGGACCGTCCCCGAGGTGCGGATCACCCCGCAGGGCGGCAAGGAGCGGGCCAAGGTCACCGTGGTCGTGCGCGCGCCGGGGGTCGACGCCGTCACCGGCAAGGTCGAGATCCGGGTCGGCAAGCGCATCCGGACCGCACGCCTGGTCGACGGCCGGGTCACCGTCGTCGTCCACGACGTGGCCCCCGGTCCCCGCCCCGTGGTGGTCCGCTACCTCGGCGAGGGTCTCGTCGACCCCGGCCGGTCCCGCGGCCAGGTCCAGGTAGCCCGCGGCTGAGAGCCCGTCACCGGTCCGTCGCGGGGGCGCCGGCGAAAGCGGATCGCGCCAGCCTCCTAGGATCAACGCATGAGCAAAGCCCCCCGGTCCAAGGTGCTCAGCGCCGTCGCCTGGCCGTACGCCAACGGCCCGCGCCACATCGGCCACGTGGCCGGTTTCGGCGTGCCCTCCGACGTCTTCTCCCGCTACATGCGGATGGCCGGCCACGACGTGCTCATGGTCTCCGGCACCGACGAGCACGGCACGCCGATCCTTGTCACGGCCGACCAGGAGGGCGTGAGCGCCAAGGACCTCGCGGACAAGAACAACGCGGTCATCGTCACCGACCTCGTTGACCTCGGACTGTCCTACGACCTCTTCACCCGCACCACGACCGGTAACCACTACGGCGTCGTGCAGGAGATGTTCCGCGTCTGCCTGGCCAACGGCTACATGGTCGAGCAGACCACGCTGGCCGCGATCAGCCCCTCGACCGGGCGCACGCTGCCCGATCGCTACATCGAGGGCACCTGCCCGATCTGCTCGTACCCCGACGCGCGAGGCGACCAGTGCGACAACTGCGGCAACCAGCTCGACGCCACCGAGCTGATCAACCCGCGCTCGAAGATCAACGGTGAGACGCCCAAGTTCGTCGACACCCAGCACTACCTCCTCGACCTGCCGGCGCTGGCCGACGCGCTGAAGGTATGGCTCGACGAGCGCGAGGCGGAGGGGCACTGGCGTCCCAACGTCATCAAGTTCAGCCAGAACATCCTCAAGGAGATCCGGCCGCGCGCGATGACCCGCGACATCGACTGGGGCATCCCGGTGCCGGGCTGGGAGGACCAGCCCACCAAGCGCCTCTACGTCTGGTTCGACGCGGTCATCGGTTATCTCTCGGCATCCATCGAGTGGGCCCGTCGCGCCGGCGACCCAGAAGCGTGGCGGGGGTGGTGGAACGACCCCGAGGCGCTGTCCTACTACTTCATGGGCAAGGACAACATCGTCTTCCACTCGCAGATCTGGCCGGCCGAGCTGCTGGCCTACAACGGGCAGGGGTCGCGCGGCGGCGAGCCCGGCTCCTACGGCGTGCTCAACCTGCCGACCGAGGTCGTGTCGTCCGAGTACCTCACGATGGGCGACCAGCAGTTCTCGACCTCGCGCGGTCACGTGCTCTACGTCGGTGACTTCCTGGCCCGATACGGTCCCGACGCCCTGCGCTACTTCATCTGCGCCGCCGGGCCGGAGACCTCCGACGCCGCGTTCACGTGGGCCGACTTCGTGACCCGCAACAACTCCGAACTGGTCGCCGGCTGGGGCAACCTGGTCAACCGCACGGCCACGATGGTCGCCAAGAGCTTCGGTGAGATCCCGCCCTGTGGTGACCTCGAGGTGGTCGACGAGGCCGTCCTCGCCGCCGTGCGCGGTGGCTTCGACACGGTGGGTGACCTGCTCGAGCGCCACCGGCTGCGTGCGGCGACCGCCGAGGTGATGCGGATCGTGGGCGACGTGAACAAGTACGTCACGGTCACCGAGCCCTACAAGATGAAGGACGAGTCGCAGCGCGAGCGCCTCGCGACGGTCCTGCACGTCGCCGTTCAGTGCGTCAGCGATTGCAACACCCTCCTGGCGCCGTTCCTCCCGCATGCCGCCAACAAGGTGCACCTCGTGCTGGGTGGCGACGGCGAGTTCGTGCCGATGCCGCGCATCGAGCAGGTCGACGAGCTCGACCCCGACAACGGCGCCGGTCTCGTGTCGTACCCCGTCATCACGGGTGACTACACCACCACACCGCGGTGGGAGTCCCGTCCGGTGACCGTCGGGGCGACGATCGAGAAGCCGACCCCGGTCTTCACCAAGCTCGACACCACCGTCGTGGACGAGGAGCTCGCAAGGTTGGCCGCCGACGGCGCGTGAGGGGGAGCCCTGCCGCACGGCCTTCGGGGCTGCGCTGCTGGGCGCGCTGCACCACGACCTCGACGGTGCCTCGATCTTCACCGACCCGCTCACCTGGTGGATCCTCGGCGAGGACCGCTCCGACCTGCTGGCTGCGGCGGGTGAGTCGAGCCCCCACGACTGCGGCTCTTCATCGCCGCACGGCACCGCTTCGCGGAGGACTCCCTGGCACTCTCGCTGGTCGAGTAGGTCGCGCAGCGACCGGCCCTCTCGTTGGTCGAGTAGGTCGCGCAGCGACCGGCCCTCTCGTTGGTCGAGTAGGTCGCGCAGCGACCGTATCGAGACCCTCGCTCTTTACCGGGTTTCGTGGTTGCCGCTTGCTTCGGTACAGGAACCTGGTTGCGGCCTGC
>JAOPYB010000294.1 GCA_025964835.1 Nocardioides sp.
CTCGCGTGTATCGAGCACGAGCGGCGCTCTCGGGTCCAGGTTGCTCAGAGGATCACTTCCGGTTCCGGGCACAAACAGATCGCTGTGAATCGTAACGGTCCGGGGCGCGAGGGAGCAAAACCGGCCCTCGGGGCGCTCAGCCCTCGCCGGCCGCCCGGCGCTCGGCCAGCCGCGCCGTGAGCCGCTCGTAGACGAATCCCGGCACCAGCCCGGACACGTCGCCGCCGAAGGTGGCGACCTCCTTGACCAGGCTCGAGGCCAGGAAGGAGTACTCGGGGCTGGTGGGCACGAAGACGGTCTCCACGTCGGTGAGCGAGGAGTTCATCTGGGCCATCTGGAGCTCGTAGTCGAAGTCGCTGACGGCGCGCAGGCCCTTCACGATCGCGTGGATCCCCTGCTCCTGGCAGAAGGTCGTCAGCAGGCCCTGGAAGCCGTCGACGCGCACGTTGGCGAAGCCGGCGCAGGCCTCGCGGAGCATCTCGATCCGCTCGTCGGCGCTGAAGAGCCGGTTCTTGGACTGGTTGATCCCGACGGCGACGACGACCTCGTCGAAGAGCCCCGAGGCACGCGCGATGATGTCGATGTGCCCCAACGTGGCCGGATCGAAGGATCCGGGGCAGGCGGCTCGGCGCACGGGGTCACTCCTGTGCTGGTGAGGGCGATGTGGACGCGGACGCGGCGTGACCGTACCAAAGCACGGTCTCGCCGTAGCGCTTCTCGCGGGTGTCGGTGAACGTGGCCGGCCAACCGGGCTCGGGACTGCGTGACGAGCGCTCGACCACGACCATCGCTCCCGGCACCAGCCACTCCTGGGCCACGAGGGCGGTCAGGTCGTGGGCCACGGCGTCGTCGTCGAGGGGGTACGGCGGGTCGAGGAACGCGAGGTCGTACGGCGCCACGGGTGGTCGCTGGAGCGTCCCGGAGACCGGTGCGGCGACGACGTGGGCCTTGGGGAAGCCGAGCGTGCGGGCGTTGTCCGAGATCAGCGCGGCCGTGCGCCGGTCCTGCTCGACCAGCGTGACGACACCCGCCCCGCGCGACCAGGCCTCGAGGCCCACGGCGCCCGAGCCGGCGTAGAGGTCGAGGAAGCGGAGGCCGTGCAGGGACCCGCACCAGGACTCGACCGCGGAGAAGAGCGCCTCGCGGACCCGGTCGCTGGTGGGTCGCGTGTGCACACCCCGAGGTGTGGTGATCCGCCTGCCCCCGGCCGATCCGCCGATGATCCGAGTCATCCCTTCTCCATGAAGTCAGACTGCCGTGATTGCTCCATATCTGCCACCGCAACGGCGAGGAGCGGACTGTCGAGCAGGTCGGGATCGCCGGCCAGCAGTGCGGCGGCGCACCCTCGCGCCTCGACGATGGTGTCCTCGTCGCGCAGCACTCTGAGGGTCTGCAGGCCCGAACGGAAACCGGACTGGGACTTGCCGAGGACGTCACCCTCGCGGCGCTGGGCGAGGTCGACGCGACTGAGCTCGAAGCCGTCGGTCGTGCCGGCGACGGCGTCGAGCCGCTCCCGGGCGGGGCTCTCGGAGCCGGCGTGGCTGACCAGCAGACAGATGCCGGGGTGCCCGCCGCGGCCGATCCGGCCGCGCAGCTGGTGGAGCTGGGAGACGCCGAAGCGGTCGGCGTCGAGGAGCACCATGGCCGTCGCGTTGGCGACGTCGACGCCGACCTCGATGACGGTCGTCGAGACGAGCACGTCGATGTCGCCGGCGGCGAACGCCCGCATCGTGCGGTCCTTCTCGTCCGGGGGGAGCTTGCCGTGCAGGAGCGCGACGCGCAGGCCCTCGAGCGGACCCGCCGCGAGCTCCGCGGCGACCTCCTCGACGGCGCTCAACGGGACCGGCGGGGTGGTCGGCGCAGCGAGGTTGCCGTCCTCGTCGAGGTCGAGCTGGTCCGCCTCGCCCTGCTCGAGGTCGTCGCCGGTGATGCGGGGGCAGACGACGTACGCCTGGTGGCCCTTGCCGACCTCCTCGCGCACCCGCTGCCAGACCCGGGCGATCCACTGCGGGTGCTCCAGGAGCGGGACGACGGTGGTCTGGATGGGCGCCCGGCCGGCGGGCAGCTCGGTCAGCGTCGAGGTCTCGAGGTCGCCGAAGACGGTCATCGCGACCGTGCGCGGGATCGGCGTCGCGGTCATCACGAGCACGTGGGGCGGGCTGACGGCCTTGCCGGTGAGGGCGGCCCGCTGCTCGACGCCGAAACGGTGCTGCTCGTCGACGACGACCAGGCCGAGGTCGGCGAAGCCGACGCGGTCCTCGAGCAGCGCGTGCGTGCCGATCACGATGCCCGCCTCGCCGCTGGCCATCCGGCTCATCGGGCCGGTGCGCTGGGCCCTGGTCATCGACCCGGTGAGCAGCTCGACCGCGGTGCCCTCGTCGGCACCGCCGAGCATGCCGCCGGCCGCGAGGTCGCCCAGCATCGCGGTGATCGAGCGGTGGTGCTGCTGGGCGAGGACCTCGGTCGGCGCGAGCAGGGCCGCCTGGCCGCCCGAGTCGACCACGCGCAGCATCGCGCGCAGGGCGACGACGGTCTTGCCGGAGCCGACCTCGCCCTGGAGCAGGCGGTTCATCGGGTGTGCCTGGGCCAGGTCGTGCTCGATCTGGGCGCCGATCTCGTGCTGGCCGGCCGTGAGCTCGAACGGCAGACGGGCGTCGAACGCCGCGAGGAGCGAGCCCTGGCCCCCCGTGCGTGGGCTGGCGCCGAGCGCCCGCACGGCCATCCGCCGGCGCCCGAGGACCAGCTGGGTGACCAGCGCCTCCTCGAAGCGGAAGCGCCGGTGGGCCCTCTCGACCTGGTCGCGCTCCTCGGGAGCGTGCACCCACTCGAAGGCCTGCCGGATGTCCGCGACACCGAACTCCTCGCGGACCGCGTCGGGCAGCAGCTCGGGCAGGTCGTCGAGGACGGTCAGCGCGAACGCGACGGCACGCTGGAGGTCCCAGGACTCGACACCCTTGGTGAGCGGGTAGATGGGGTAGAACACGCCGACGTCCTTGATCCAGGACGCCTCACCGTCCGGGTCGCCCTCCTCGCCGGCCCCGAAGAGCACCATCCTGGGGTTGGTGAGCTGCCACGAGCTCTGGAAGGACGAGACCTGGCCGATGAACAGGCCGCGCTGCCCCACGGCGAGGGTGCGGGCCCGCCAGTCGGCGGTGTGCCTGTGCTTGGCGAAGAAGGTCATCTTCAGCGACGGGCCGTCGGTCGAGAGCAGGCTCTCCACCCGGAAGGCCAGCCGTCCGGTGCGCCGGTCGGTGTGGGACCTGACCTCGCTGTGCACGATCTCGCCGACCACGGTGAGCATCTGGCCCTGCTCGAGCTCGGCGACCCGGGTCAGCTCGCCGGTCTTCACGTAGCGGCGGGGGAAGTGGAGCAGCAGGTCGCCGACGGTCTCGATCCCGAGCCCCTCGGTGATCCGCTTCCGCTTGGTGCCCTTGTCGCCGAGCACGGTCGTGACCGGCGAGTGCAGGTTGATCATCGTGCGCCCCGTGCTCTCACTCGACGGACATGAGGAGCGGGTAGCGCTCCTGCCCACCGTCGTACACCACGACGTCGACAGCCGGGTGGTGCTGCTCGACCCAGGCCGCGCACCGCGCGGCCAGGTCGTCGGTGTCGTCGGCGCCGGAGACGACGGTGACCAGCTCCCCCCCACCGCCCAGCAGCCGGTCGAGCACCTCGGTCGCGACCCTGTGGAGGTCGTCGCCGACGACCGCGAAGTCACCGGCGATCACGCCGAGCACGTCGCCGGGCTCGCACGGGCCGGCCATCGTGATGGCCTGCCGCGCCGCGATCGTGACGGCACCGTGGCGGGCGTGCCGCGCGGTCGCGGTCATCTCCAGGACGTCCTGGTCGAAGCTGCGCCCGGGCTCGTGGACGGCGAGGGCAGCCAGGCCCTGCACCTGGGCCTGGGTCGGCACCACCGCCACCCGGAGACCCGCGTCCTCCTCGGCGGTGCGGGCCGCGATCTGGGCCACCCGCACCGAGTCGGCGTCGTTGGGCAGGACGACGACCTCGGCCGCGCCGCAGGAGGTGATCGCCGCCAGGATCTGCCCGGTCGACGGCCGGCGACCCGGGCCGCCCTCGACGACGACCGCACCCGCCTCGGCGAAGAGGGCGGCCAGGCCGGGTCCGGCCGCGACAGCGACGATCAGGCGCCCGGTGCGCTCGCCGTGCTCGACCCGCTGGCGGGCCTCCGCGACCTGCTCGGCGAAGTGGGTGACGCGGACCCGGTGCGGGCGGCCGGCCTCGATACCGGCCTCGATGGCGGCGCCCACGTCGTCGACGTGCACGTGCACGTTCCAGAGCCCGTCGCGGCCGACGACGACCAGCGAGTCGCCGAGCCCGGCCAGCGTCTTCTTCAGCAGCGGGATCCGCTCGTCGACCGAGTCCAGGAGGTACATCACCTCGTAGGCGGGCCCGTCCTCGGTCAGGTCGCCGGAGAGCTCCTCGCCGGCGACCGGTGCCGTGACCGGGATCGGGATCGTGTGGCGGCCCATCGGCGCGGTCACGGGGATCGGCCGGCGCCCGGTGAGCACGGTCTCGGCCGCGTCGAGGACGACGCTGAGCCCCCGGCCGCCGGCGTCGACGACACCGGCGTCGCGCAGCACCTTGAGCTGGTCGGGGGTACGGGCCAGCGCCTCCCGGGCCGCCGCGGCGGCCGCGGAGAACACGTCGCGGGCGCGGGCCCCGGGGTCCCGGGCGCGTTCGACCGCGGCGTCGGACGCCGCCCGCGAGACCGTGAGGATCGTGCCCTCGACCGGGGTGCCTACGGCGGCGTAGCTCGCGTCGGTCGCCTGCCGGAGCGCGTCGGCCATGACCGCCGCGTTGCGCTCGTCGGGCCTCGAGTCCGCGATCCGGCGCACGACCGCCCCGAGCATCTCGCTCAGGATCACCCCGGAGTTGCCCCTCGCCCCCAGGAGGGCGCCGCGGCTGAACGCGGCGAGCGCCGTACGCAGGTCGGGCTCGTCTCCCCCGCCGGCCTCGCGGATCGCGTCGCGGGCGGCGGAGACCGTGAGGTACATGTTCGTGCCGGTGTCGCCGTCCGGGACGGGGTAGACGTTGAGCGCGTCGATCTCCTCGCGCGCCTCGGCGAGGGCGTCGGTGGCGATGTCGACGAACCGCAGCACGACCGCGAGCTGGATGGTGCCGCTCCGGGGTGCTTCCATCGCCTGCCTCGACCTGTCGCTACGGTGGACCCGCTCGCGGCGGGTGAGGCCACAGGCTAATGGCTCGACCACGATTCGCACCGGGCCGGGGGCTTCGGATACTCTTCTTCGGTTGCCCGATTCGCTCGGGCTCGTCCCCACCTCAATCGTTTGAAGGAGTCCACGGTGGCTGCCGTCTGTGACATCTGCGCCAAGAAGCCGGGCTTCGGTAACAACCGGCCGTGGTCGCGCAAGATTACGAAGCGTCGCTTCGAC
>JAOPYB010000329.1 GCA_025964835.1 Nocardioides sp.
CCGGGGCGGTGCTGGGCGCCGGCGCCGGCGACAACGCGGCCGCCGCGCTCGGCCTGGCCGCGGGTCCCGGGGACGTGATGGTCTCCATCGGTACGTCGGGCGTGGTCACGGCCGTCGCCACGAGTGCGGTGCGGGACGCCACGGGCACGGTGGCCGGCTTCGCTGACGCGACCGGCCGGTTCCTCCCACTGGTCGCGACGCTGAACGCCGCACGCGTGCTCGACGCCACCGCACGCCTGCTCGGCGTCGACCTGGCGCACCTCTCGGAGCTGGCTCTGAGCGCTCCTCCCGGGTCGGGTGGCCTGGTGCTGGTGCCCTACCTGGAGGGGGAGCGGACCCCGAACCTGCCCGACGCGACGGGGTCGCTGCACGGGCTCACCCTGGCCAGCCTGACCCCGGCCAACCTCGCCCGGGCCGCGGTCGAGGGCATGCTGTGCGGCCTCGCCGACGGCCTCGAGGCGCTGGTGGCCACCGGGGTCACGCCGCGCCGGATCCTGCTCGTCGGCGGCGGGGCCGTGTCCGAGGCCGTGCGCCGGATCGCACCGAGCGTCCTCGGGATGCCGGTCGTGGTGCCCGACCCCGGGGAGTACGTCGCCGACGGCGCCGCCCGCCAGGCGGCCTGGGCGCTGAGCGGCGAGGCGTCGGCGCCCTCCTGGACCACGGTCGCCACCCGGACCTACGAGGCCGCGCCGGAGCCCGAGGTCAGGCTCCGGTACGCCGAGGCGGCGGCCGGGGACTTTGTCAGATGACTTTGCAAACTTTCGCGTCCGTTGGGCCTTTCACGCTTGCGCCGACCGGGGCCCCGGCCTAGTTTCGGCCCATGAGTGCCGCAGGGAACGACTACACACCCACCCCCGAGGACAAGTTCTCCTTCGGGCTGTGGACCGTGGGCTGGCAGGGGGTCGACGTGTTCGGCCCGGCCAGCCGGGAGCTGCTCGACCCGGTCGAGGCGACGTACAAGCTGGCCGAGATCGGCGCCGCCGCGGTGACGTTCCACGACGACGACGTGCTGCCGGACGAGGCGACGCGCGAGGAGACGCTCGAGCGCTTCCGCGGTGCGCTCTCCGACACCGGGCTGGTCGTGGAGATGGTCACGACCAACACGTTCGCCGACCCGGTCTTCAAGGAGGGCGCGATCACGGCGAACAACCGTGCGGTGCGCCGCTACGCGCTGGCCAAGGTGCTGCGCAACATCGACCTGGCGGCCTCGCTGGGCGCGAAGACGTTCGTGATGTGGGGCGGCCGCGAGGGCGCCGAGCACGGAGGGAGCAAGAACGTCGCCGCCGCGCTGGACCGCTACCGCGACGCGCTCAACATCGTCTGCGGCTATGTGCGCGAGCAGGGCTACGACCTGCGCTTCGCCCTCGAGCCGAAGCCGAACGAGCCGCGCGGCGACATCCTGCTCCCGAGCATCGGCCACGCGCTCGCGCTGATCAACGAGCTCGACCACCCGGAGATGGTGGGCCTGAACCCCGAGGTCGGCCACGAGGAGATGGCCAGCCTCAACTTCGCGCACGGCATCGCGCAGGCGATGTGGCACGACAAGCTCTTCCACATCGACCTCAACGGACAGCACGGGCCGCGCTTCGACCAGGACCTGCGCTTCGGTGCGGGCAACCTGCGCGGTGCGTTCTGGACCGTCGACACGATGCTGGGCGCCGGCACCGACCGCCGCTACGACGGCTACGTCCACTTCGACTACAAGCCGCCGCGCGCCGAGGCGATGGACGGCGTGTGGGACTCCGCACGTGGCTGCATGCGCAACTACCTGATCCTGCGCGAGAAGGTGCAGGCCTTCCGCGCCGACCCCGAGGTCGCCGCGGCGCTCGAGGCCGCCGGCGTGATGGAGCTCGAGCAGCCCACGGTCGCGCCGGGGGAGTCGCTCGACGACATCCGCGATGCTGCCCGGGCGATGAGCGCCGCCGACCTCGACGCGCTGCGCACGCGCAGCGTGGCGATGGAGGCCCTCGACCAGCTCGCCATGGAACACCTCCTCGGCGTCCGCTGAGTAACCCGAACCTCCCCTCCCCGGAACGAAGATCCGATGCCGAGACCGATCACCCTGTTCACCGGCCAGTGGGCCGACCTGCCCTTCGAGGAGGTCTGTCGGCTCGCCTCCGGGTGGGGCTACGACGGACTCGAGATCGCGTGCTGGGGCGACCACCTCGACCCGTGGCGGGCCGCCGAGGACGACGCCTACGTGCAGTCCAGGCTCGACGTGCTCGAGAAGCACGGCTTGAAGGTCTGGGCGATCTCCAACCACCTCAAGGGCCAGGCCGTCTGCGACGACCCGATCGACGAGCGTCACCGGGCGATCGGGCTTCAGCCCCGCCCACGACACCTTCCCGCGAACTAGTCCCGCGAATCAAAGGAGCCTGACATGCCCCGCCCGTACACCCTCTTCACCGGCCAGTGGGCCGATCTGCCCTTCGAGGAAGTCGCGCGCCTGGCATCCGGCTGGGGCTACGACGGCCTGGAAATCGCCGTCTCCGGGGACCACCTGGACGCTTGGCGCTGGGACGAACCCGGCTACATCGAGTCCAAGCTCGCCGTGCTGGAGAAGTACAACCTGAAGGTCTGGGCCATCTCCAACCACCTCAAAGGCCAGGCCGCGTGCGATGACCCGATCGACTTCCGCCACGAGGCCATCGTCGGGCCGCGGGTCTGGGGCGACGGCGACACCGAAGGCGTCCGGCAACGCGCCGCCGAGGAAATGAAACATACCGCACGGCTCGCCAAGGCCCTCGGCGTGGACACCGTCGTCGGGTTCACCGGCTCCTCCATCTGGCAATACGTCGCGATGTTCCCGCCCGTGCCTGACGCA
>JAOPYB010000335.1 GCA_025964835.1 Nocardioides sp.
TGATGCTCGAGTGGCCGCACGAGAGCACGAAACGGTCGCGGGCGATCCAGCGCGAGTCGGCGGGGTCGTGCCGCATCACCTTCTGGAAGAGGAGGTACGCCGCGGGGGCGAGGCTCATCGCCGTGCCCGGGTGGCCGTTGCCGACCTTCTGCACGGCGTCCATCGCGAGGACACGCGCGGTGTCCACCGCCTTCTGGTCGACGTCGGTCCAGTCAAGTCCAGCGGCAGTGCTCACAGGGGTCCTCTCGGGACGGCGCATGGGGTCTATTCAGGCACCTCCGAGCCTACCCACCCGGGGCGATAGACTCGAACCAGCGACCACCCCCGAACGTGCCCACCCTCCGCGAGGATCTCCCGTGACCTATGTCGGCCAGTCGGCCTCTGCTGTCTCTGCGGCAGAAGAGCCACCGGCGACCTTCCGGGACGTCGTCGCGGCGTACGTCGGGCTGACCAAGCCGCGGGTCATCGAGCTGCTGCTGCTGACCACGGTGCCGGTCATGTTCTTCGCGGCCCAGGGCGTCCCGGGGCTCGGTCTCGTGGTCGCCACCGTCATCGGCGGCACGTTCTCCGCCGGGTCGGCCTCGGTCTTCAACTGCGTCTACGACCGCGACATCGACGAGCAGATGCGCCGTACCCGCCGCCGGGCCCTGCCGCGGCACATCGTGTCGCCGCGCTCGGCCCTCGTCTTCGGTTTCGTCCTGGGGATCCTGTCGACGGTCATCCTCGCGGTGTGGGTCAACCCGCTCTCGGCGGCGCTGTCGGTGGGCGCCAACGCGTTCTACGTCTTCGGCTACACGATGCTGCTCAAGCGGCGCACCACCCAGAACATCGTCTGGGGCGGCCTCGCGGGGTGCTTCCCGGCGCTGATCGGCTGGACCGCCGTCACCGGCGAGCTCTCCTGGGTCCCCGTGGTGCTGTTCGCGGTCGTCTTCTTCTGGACGCCGCCGCACACGTGGGCGCTCGCGCTGCGCTACCGCGAGGACTACGCCAACGTCGACGTGCCGATGCTGCCCGTCGTCGTCCCGGCGCGTGAGGTGGGCCGGCAGATCGTGCTCTACAGCTGGGTCATGGTTGCCACCTCGCTGCTGCTGTGGCCGGTCGCCGGCACAGGGATCTTCTACCCGGTGGCCGCGGCGGTCCTGGGGGCCGGCTTCCTGGTCGAGGCGCACCGGATGTGGCGACGCACCCGGGGCACCGAGAGCCTGTCCGCGATCCAGCCGATGCGGCTGTTCCACTCCTCGAACCTGTACCTGTCGCTGCTCTTCGTCGCCGTCGCGCTCGACCCGCTGATCACCCGCTGACCGGTCGCGTCCCGCAGCTGGCGGCTCGGGAAGTTGGGGTTTGGTCCCCAACCGCATGGATTCGCTCCGGAAACCTGCGGTTCATGACCAATCGATGGGGTGCAGAGCCGGGTCGCAACATCCGGCCGGTGAGGGCGCTGGGGCCGCGACCACCCCACCGACACAGCTGACCATTGGTCACAAACCGCAGGTCTACGGTCGAAAAGGTCGCGGTTGGGGACCAAACCGCGACCCCAGCGACCGCAAGCGACCCCCCTGCGACCGGGGCGGCGGCGCCGCCAAGGAGAGCCCCGGGAAAATAGTTCCGCCCGTGAGGCAACCAAACGGCCCGCGGCGCCGTCTGTATCCATGACGACGGCAGGCCTGTCCACGGGGGCACAGGCGGCCGTCGTCGTTCTGTGGCCCCGACCCCCACCCCTGTGACCGGCGACCGGCTCAGCCGGGCTCGCGGACCTGGATCAGCGCCCACGTCACGCCGGCGGAGATGAGCGCCGCGCCGAGCATGTGGAAGCCCACCAGCACGATCGGCAGGTCGGTGAAGTACTGCACGAAGCCGATCGTCCCCTGGCCCAGCTCGAGGCAGAGCAGCACGGCGACCGCGGTGCGGGCCCCCCGCGCCGCTCCCGTGGCCAGCAGCACGAACAGCAGCCCCACCGTGAGGCCGACGAACAGGAACACGACGTCGGCGTGCAGCTGGCTGAGCTGGAGCGGGTCCAGGCCGTTGCGGGGAGCGTCGACGTCACCCGCGTGCGGGCCGGAGCCGGTGACGACCGTGCCGACGTAGAGCACCAGCCAGGCGGCACCGAACGTGACCCACGCCAGCGCCAGGACCGGCCCCCGCGCGGGGGTGGGGTCGGGATGGTCGAGGCGACGCAGGAAGAGCACGGACAGGCCGATGATCGCCAGCGAGCAGAGCAGGTGGAACGACACGACCCACGGGTTGAGGTCGGTCAGCACCGTGATGCCGCCGATGACCGCCTGGGCCGGGATCCCCAGCGCGAGGACGAGCGCGAGCCGGACCAGCTCCCGCCGGCCGCTCCGCAGTGCGGCCACGAAGGTGGCCACGGCGATCGCGACGAGCACGAAGGTGAGCATCCGGTTGCCGAACTCGATCGCCGAGTGCAGGTCGAGGGCGCCGTGCGGCGTGAAGCTGCCCTCGTGGCAGCGCGGCCACGTCGGACAGCCGAGGCCGGACGCGGTCAGGCGCACCGCGCCTCCGGTCACGACGAGCACGCAGTTGGCGACGAGCGTGGCCCAGGCCAGCCACCGCAGGGACCGGGCGACGGGGATCACTCCCACTTGAAGGTCCTGGCCGTCAGGGCGGTGCCGAGCACGGCCCACGCGAGCAGCACGGCGAGGTCGGACCATGTGGTCCGGCCGTCGATCAGGGCGTCGCGCATGACGTCGCCGAGGGCGCCCGAGGGCAGCCAGCGCACCACGTCCCCGAAGGGGCCGTACGCCGACGCGGGGAGCACGACCGCGCCGCCGGCCATCAGCAGGAGGTAGACGAGGTTCGCGGCGGCCAGGGTCGCCTCCGCACGCAGCACCCCGGCGAGGAACAGCCCGAGGGAGGCGAACGCGGCCGTGCCGAGCACCACGCCCAGCACCGCGCCGGGCATCCCGGGGTCCGGGTCCCAGCCCAGCGCGAAGGCGACCAGCGAAATCACCACGACCTGCAGCACCTCGACCAGCAGCAGCCCGCCGACCTTGCCCGCGAGCAGGCCGGACCGGGGGAGCGGGGAGGAGCC
>JAOPYB010000338.1 GCA_025964835.1 Nocardioides sp.
GCCGACCGCCGACTTGGGGATCTCGGCGACGACGACGACCCGCTTGGGACGCTTCATCGACGGCAGGCCGGAGGCGTCGCGCGCCCAGGCCTGGACCCGGTCGAGCGTGGTCGCGGGATCGGAGCCGACCGGCGCGACCACGAAGGCGGTGACCGCGTGACCCCACTTGTCGTCCGGCGTGCCGACGACGATGACCTCGTCGAGGTCTGGGCACCCGGCGAGGGCGTTCTCGATCTCCTCGGGGTAGATGTTCTCCCCGCCGGAGTTGATCAGGTCGTCGACACGGCCCGAGACCCAGAGGTCGCCGTCCTCGTCGGTGGTGGCCAGGTCGCCGGTGAAGTACCAGCCGTCGCGGATCGCCGCGGCGTCCGCGTCCGGCCGGCGCCAGTAGCCGCCGAACGCCTCCGGGCTCCGCATCGACACGGCGACCTGGCCCTGCTCGCCGTCCCCGACCACCTGGTCGGGGACCGCGCCGGGGCTCGGGTCGACGAGCCGGACCCGTGAGAACACCCCGGCGCGGCCGGCGGAACCCGGTTTCGCAGCGACGTCGGGGCCGATGCTGAAGGTGTAGATCTCGGTGCTGCCGAAGTGGTTCACGAACCGCTCCGGATGCAGGATCTCGACGAGCTCCTCCGCCAGGCGCGGCGTCATCGAAGCCCCGGCGTACGCCAGCTTGCGCACGGACCAGGCGTCATCCAGGCGGCCGGTCTGGAGCAGGGACCAGTAGATGGTCGGCACCAGGTAGAGGGCGGTGACCTGCTCGCGAACGATCAGCTCGAGCGAGGCGTCGGCGTCGAACCGCGCCTGGGGCACCCAGGTGCCCGCTGCCAGCACGCTGGCGAGCAGGCTACGCAGGCCCATCGTGTGGAACAGCGGCATCACGCCGAGCGTGACCTCCCCCGGAGCGTGCCCGGTCTGCACGAGGTGGGCCAGGGCCGCGTGCCGCTCGGCGCGGTGCGTGCGCGGCACGCCCTTGGGACGTCCGGTCGTGCCGGACGTGTAGAGCATGACGCTCACGTCATCGTCCGTCAGGGTCTCCCGCACTCGGCTGCCGGGGGCCCGGGACGCCGCGTCGGCCACCGACGCCGCGCCCTCCGGCCGGTCGTCGGCTCGACCCGCCCAGACCAGCGCGGGAGGACGGTCCACCCGCTCGAGCGCCCGGGTGACCAGGTCGTACGTCGTCTCGTCGACCGCGACCAGGGCCGGGTCACAGTCGCCGATGCAGTAGCCGAGCTCCTCCACACCGAAGCGCGTGGACAGTGGCAACGAGACGACGCCCGCCTTCTGCGCGGCCAGGTGCAGCGTCGCCAGCGGTTCGCCGCCCTGGAGCAGGAACATCGCGCGGGCGCCCCTGGCCGCGCCCAGCGCGCCCAGCGCATGGGCGACGCGCTCGGTCTGGTCGTCCCACTGGGCGTACGTCATGGGGGACGCGCCGCCGACCGCCGTGCGTCGGGGATAGCGCTCCGCGGTCCACCGCAGGGCTGTGCCGAGATCCATGCTTGACACCTATCATCCGATCCATACGGTCTGATTCGTACGTCGGGGACATTACGATACGGTTCGGACCATGTCAACGGGCCGACTCACCACGACCTCCTACGTGGTCCTCGGGATGGTGGCGATGCGGGGGCCCAGCACGTCGTATGAGCTGAAGCGGGCGGTGAACCACTCGGTGGGCTATTTCTGGCCCTTCCCGCACGCGCAGCTCTACTCGGAGCCCAAGCGGCTCCAGGAGATGGGTCTGCTCGAGGTCCAGGCGGAGGAGGACGGCCGCCGCCGCCAGACGTACACGATCAGCGAGGCGGGCGAGAAGGCGCTGCGCGCCTGGTTGGCCGAGCCGACGGTGGAGCAGCTCCAGGTCCGCGACGTCGCCGAGCTCAAGCTCTTCTTCGGCGAGTTCGCGCAGGCCGAGGACATCCTGGAGCTCGCCCGGGGGCAGATCGTCCAGCATCGGGACCGGATCGCCGTCTATGAGGGAATGCAGGCGCGGTTCGCCGAGCGCGAGGACATCGCCGACCGGATGGTGCCCCTGCGGCTGGGGCTCGAGCTCGAGTACGCCGCCCTGCGCTTCTGGCGGCAGCTGGAGAAGGAACGCAGCTAGGGCTCAGCGCGCGGCCGGCCTGCCCTCGCTAGTCGAAGAGGCGGCGCTGCGGCGGGCCGTGGGCGGGGTCGACGCCGTCGAAGAGGCTGCTGACGGACTCACCGGCGTGCACCCGGCCCATCGCCTCGGCGAAGAGGTTCGCGACCGAGCGCACCTTCAGCTCGGGCCAGTCGCCCGGCGGCGGCACCGTGTCGGTGGTGACGACCTCGCTGATCATCGGGTGCCCGCGGAGCCGCTCGAGGGCCTTGCCAACGAAGAGCCCGTGCGTGCAGGCCACCGCGGCCTCGGTGCAGCCCTGCTCGGCCAGCCGGTCGAGCAGCTCGATGATCGAGCCACCGGTGGCGATCTCGTCGTCCAGGACGATCGCGCGCTTGCCGGCCACGTCGCCCACGATCGCGTCGATGACGACCCGGTCGTCTGCGAGGCGCTTCTTGCTGCCGGCCGCCACCGGCAGGCCGAGCAGCCGGGCGAACTGGGTCGCGGTCTTCGCGTTGCCGAAGTCCGGGGAGACGACCACGGCGTTCTCGGGGTCCTGGCCGAGGAAGTGGTCGGAGAGCACCCCGAGCGCCGTCAGGTGGTCGACGGGCACCGAGAAGAAGCCGTGCACCTGCGGGGCGTGCAGCGTCATCGTGAGCACGCGGTCCACCCCGGCCGCGACGAGCATGTCGGCGACCAGCCGGCCACCGATGGAGATGCGCGACGCGTCCTTCTTGTCCGACCTGGCGTAGGCGTAGTAAGGGATGACCGCGGTGATCTGGGCGGCCGACGCGCCACGCGCCGCGTCCACCATCAGCAGGAGCTCCATCAGGTGGTCCTGGGTCGGCGGCACCAGTGGCTGCACGAGGTAGACGTCGCGCTGGCGGCAGTTGGCCTGCAGCTGTGCCTGGAGGCAGTCGTTGCTGAACCGGGTCATCTCGACCGACGACAGCTCGACCCCCAGCGCGTCGCAGATCGCCGAGGCGAGCGGGCGGTGCGCGCTGCCGCTGAAGACGACGATCTCACGCACGGCAGGCTCCCTGGAGTCGGTCGGACCGGGTGGTCAGGAGCGTAACCCGTGGCGTACGCCGCGGCTACGCCCAGAGCTGGCCCTCGAGACGGTCCTCCGCCTCGTCGATGGTGCCCTCGTAGGCGCCCGTGGAGAGGTACTTCCAGCCGCCGTCGCACACGACGAACGCGATGTCGGCGCTCTCCCCCGCCTGCACCGCCTTGGCGGCCTGGCCGAGCGCGGCGTGCAGGATCGCACCGGTCGAGATGCCGGCGAAGATGCCCTCGAGCTCGAGCAGCTCGCGCACCCGGCGGACGGCGTCGCGGGGGCCGACCGAGAAGCGCGAGTCGATCAGGTCGGCGTCGTACAGCTCGGGGACGAACCCCTCGTCGAGGTTGCGCAGGCCGTAGACGAGCTCGCCGTACCGCGGTTCGGCGGCGACGATCTTCACCTCGGGCCTGGCGGCGCGGAAGAAGCGGCTGACGCCCATCAGCGTGCCGGTGGTGCCGAGCCCGGCGACGAAGTGTGTCACCTCGGGCAGGTCCGCGACGATCTCCGGGCCGGTGCCCTCGTAGTGCGCGAGCGCGTTGGCGGGGTTGCCGTACTGGTAGAGCATCACCCAGTCGGGGTGCTCCTCGGCGATGAGCTTGGCCTTCCGGACCGCCTCGTTGGAGCCGCCCGCAGCGGGCGAGGAGACGATCTCCGCACCCCACATGCGCAGCAGCTGGCGGCGCTCCTCGGAGGTGTTCTCCGGCATCACGCAGACGATGCGGTAGCCCTTGA
>JAOPYB010000349.1 GCA_025964835.1 Nocardioides sp.
GTGATCGTGCGCAGCTGGGGCACCACCAGCGGGATCAGGCCGTGGGCGAGCGTCACGGCGGTGAGGTCCTCGTAGGTGCACATCCCCTGCACGTCGGCGGTGCGGGCGACCGGGTCGAGGTCGATGACACCGTCGAGCCCGGACACGTCGAGACCGGGGGCGGAGGTCGCCGACCGCGGCCGGAAGAGGTTGGACGTCTTCTTCGCCAGGCGCACGGGGGCACCGGTCGGGATCGCGGCGTACGACGCACGCAGCCGCTCGACGGCCTCGCCGTGTGCTTGCCATCCCCGCAGACTCACGAGCAGGAACTTACTCCTGCCGGATGTCGGAGGGGTTACCGGACCCTCCCTCCGGTACGGTCCGGGTCGCTCAGCCGGCGGTCGAGGTGGCCCGGATGGTCCCCCGCGGATCACCGAGGTGTACGACGACTGCCGGCCCGCCGAGGTCCGCGAGCGCGGACAGGTCGGGGGTCGTCGGCTCATCCGCCTCGGTGAGGACGACAGCGGCCTCGAGGCCCTTGGCGCCGGACGCGACGGCCATGGCGACGCAGACCTGGACCGCGGACAGGTGCAGCGAGGGCAGGTCGACCGTGGCCGCGGCGTAGGTGCGGCCGTCGGCATCGCGGACCGCCGCGCCCTCGGCGGCACCGACCCGGGCCCGGGTGGCACGGGCCAGCGTGACCAGCTTGCGGTCCTCCGCCGAGAGGTCAGTCACGGGTGTCTCCTTCGTCCTGGGCGTCGGGGTCGGACCCGGGCTCGACCCGGGAGATCAGCACGGTGCCGATCTTGTTGCGGCGCCCGGAGGCGCGCTCGGCCTCGAAGCGCAGGCCGTGGGCCTCGACGTGGGAGCCGGGGATCGGGACGCGGCCGAGGTGCTTGGCCATCAGCCCGCCGACGCTGTCGACGTCCTCCTCGTCGACGTCGAAGCCGAACAGCTCGTCGAGGTCGTCGATCGGGTAGCGCGAGGAGACGCGGGTGGTGCCCGACGGGAGCACCTCCACCTCGATCTCGTCCTCGTCGTACTCGTCGGTGATCTCGCCGACGATCTCCTCGAGGACGTCCTCGATCGTGATCAGCCCGGCGGTGCCGCCGTACTCGTCGACGACGACCGCGATGTGCTGGCGGTTGGCCTGCATCTCCTTGAGCAGCGAGTCGACGGGCTTGGACTCGGGGACGAAGTGGGCCGGGCGCATCACCTCGTCGATCCGCTCGGTGAACTCCACGTCGGGGGCCTCGAAGTCGCGGCGGACGATGTCCTTGAGGTAGGCGAACCCGACGATGTCGTCGAGGTTCTCGCCGATCACCGGGACCCGGGAGAAGCCGCTGCGCAGGAACAGCGAGAGCGTCTGGCGGAGGTTCTTGTGGCGCTCGACGTAGACGACGTCGTTGCGGGGCACCATGACCTCGCGCGCGGAGGTGTCACCGAGCTCGAAGACCGAGTGGATCATCTTCCGCTCGCCGGACTCGATGACGGCGGACGCCTCGGCGAGGTCGACCAGCTCGCGCAGCTCGGTCTCGGTCGAGAACGGGCCCTCGCGGAAGCCCCGGCCGGGCGTGATCGCGTTGCCGACCGCGATCAGCAGGCGCGGCAGCGGCCCGAGGATGCTGGTGACGAACGCCAGCGGCGCCGCGGAGAGCAGGGCGACCCGCTCGGAGTGCTGGCGGCCCAGGGTGCGCGGGGCCACGCCGATCACGACGAAGGACACCAGCAGCATCACGCCGATCGCGGTCAGCACGCTCGGCCACCAGGCGCCGTCGTAGGCGTCGTGGATCTGGAGCGTGACCAGGACGATCGCCGCGATCTCGCAGAGCAGGCGGAGCAGCAGCGCCGTGTTGAGGTAGCGCGCGGCGTCGTCGAGCAGCGCCAGCAGCCGGCGGGAGCCCTGGCGACCGTCGGCGATGAGCTCCTCCGCGCGGGCGCGCGAGAAGGCACCGAGGGCGGCGTCGGCGGCGGAGAAGAGGCCGGCCAGGAGGACGAGCGCGGCTGCTACGAGGAGCAGCCAGATATCACCGCTGGTCATCGGCGGGCGAGCCCGTCGAGGCGCGCCAGGCGGCGAGCAGCTCGTCCTGGAGCCCGAACATCTCGGCGTGCTCCTCGGGCTCGGCGTGGTCGTAGCCGAGCAGGTGCAGGATGCCGTGGGTCGTCAGCAGCTCGATCTCGGCGAGGGCGCCGTGGCCGGCGGTCTCGCCCTGACGGGCCGCGATGTCGGGGCAGAGCACCAGGTCGCCGAGGACGCCCTCCTCGGGCTCCTCGTTGACCAGGCCCGGCCGCAGCTCGTCCATCGGGAAGGCGAGCACGTCGGTCGGCCCGACCTTGTCCATCCACTGCTCGTTGAGCTGGGCGATGGTCGGCTCGTCGACCGCCTTGATGCAGAGCTCCGCCATCGGGTGCACGCGCATCCGGTCCATCACGAAACGGCTGAGGCCGGCGAGGTGCTTGACGTCGAGGTCGTGCCCCGACTCGTTGAGGACCTCGATGCTCATCGCGGGCTCACCGGGGCCCGCCGCGGGGGTGCTGGGTGCGGGCGGTCGCGCCGCGGGCGTCGGCCTCGTCGTACGCGGCGACGATCTTGCCGACCAGCTTGTGGCGGACGACGTCGTGACTGGTCAGCCGGTTGAAGACGATGTCCTCGACCCCGTCGAGGATGTCCTCGATGACGCTGAGTCCCGACTTGGTGCCGCTCGGCAGGTCGACCTGGGTGACGTCGCCGGTGACCACGATCTTGGACCCGAAGCCCAGCCGGGTCAGGAACATCTTCATCTGCTCGGGCGAGGTGTTCTGCGCCTCGTCGAGGATGATGAAGGCGTCGTTGAGGCTGCGGCCGCGCATGAAGGCCAGCGGCGCGACCTCGATGGTCCCCGACGCCAGGAGCTTCGGGATCGTCTCGGGGTCGATCATGTCGTGCAGCGCGTCGTAGAGCGGACGCAGGTAGGGGTCGATCTTCTCGCTCAGCGTGCCCGGCAGGTAGCCGAGCCGCTCCCCCGCCTCGACCGCGGGCCGGGTGAGGATGATCCGGGTGACGCTCTTGGACTGCAGCGCCTGCACGGCCTTGGCCATCGCGAGGTAGGTCTTGCCGGTGCCGGCGGGGCCGATGCCGAACGTGATCGTGTGCTTGTCGATCGAGTCGACGTAGCGCTTCTGGTTGAGCGTCTTGGGCCGGATCGAGCGGCCTCGGTTGCTGAGGATGTTGAGGCTCAGCACGTCGGCCGGACGCTCGGTGGTCTCCTGGCGCAGCATGGTGGCGACCCGCTCGACGGTCTCGGACGTGACGCCCTGGCCGGTGCGGATGATCGTCACCAGCTCGTCGAGGAGCCGGTCGGCCAGCGCGACCTCGCCGGGCTCGCCGCGCAGCGTGATCCGGTTGCCGCGGACGTGGACCTCGGCCTTGACCGCGCCCTCGATGATGCCGAGGTACTCGTCGCCGGGGCCGAGCAGGCTGACCATGTTGATGCTGGTGGGGACCACGACGGTGTGCCGGGTCTCGTGGACTGGAGTCGGGGTCCCGGCTTGTCGGTGCGTGTCAGTCATGGATGCCCGTGCGGGCGGTCCTTCCGGTCGGCAGGTGTGAGCGCATTCCATGCTACGGGAGCGCGGCCACAACCCCCAGCGAGTTGCCACGGGGATCAGGTGGCCCGGCCTACGGTGGGCGCATGACCGGTGGCGCGTACGACGAGCTCGACGACCACGACGACGACACCCCGCCCTACTGGGACGGCGGCCGCGCGATGCCGGAGGACGCTCGCCGGATGGGGCTCACCCACCACGTGCCCGACGGGGCCCTCCTGGACTTCGCCGGCCGGCTCGACTCCACCAAGACCCTGCACCGGGTCACGGCCTGGGTGATGCTCGTGGTCTTCGGGCTGCCGGTCTTCTTCTACGTGCTGCGGCTGGTCCTCGAGGTGCTGCCGGGTTAGCCCGCTCAGTCCCCCGGCAGGTCCGCCAGGAACGCGAGCGTCCGCTCGGTCAGCAGCGCCGCGGCCCCGGCGTCGTACGACGGGAGCGAGCCGTCGGCGAACAGGTGCTGCTCACCGGGGTAGACGAAGAGCTCGGCGACCGGCCCGACCAGCTCCACGAGCTCGCGGGCCGCGTCGAGGTCGCCCTCCTCGGCGAAGAACGGGTCGGCATCCATGCCGTGGATCTGGACCGGCACGCTCTGGGGCCACGGGCCGAACGCCCAGTCGGCCGTGATCGAGACGCAGGAGTGGTAGAGCAGCGCCCCCCGAGCACCCGGCCGCGTCTGTGCCAGCTTCTGCGCCGACATCACCCCGAACGAGAAGCCGGCGTAGACGAGCCCCTCCGGCAGGTCGGCCGCGGCGGCCTCGCCGAGCGCGTCGAGGTCGCCGGCCTCCTCGCTGTTGGCGAAGAACATCCCCTCGTCGACGGTGTCGAAGGTCCGGCCACCGAAGAGGTCGGGCGTGTGCACCGTGTGCCCGGCGGCCCGCAGCTCGTCGGCGAACGCGGTCACCCCCGGAGTCAACCCCTGCACGTGGTGGAACAGCAGTACGTCGGCCATGGAGGGAAGGTTAGTCGAAGGCCACCTGGAGCATGCCGAGGCACATCTCGTCGGTGGTGCCCTCGCCCCACACGACGTAGCGGTCCTCGCGAGCCTGGGAGAAGGCGGGCAACCGGTCCCGCAGCCACTGCTGGTGCGTGCAGGTCACCTTGACCGTGTCGAACGGGTCGAGGTGCACCGCCTTGATGGGATGGGCGCCCTGGTTGTCGAAGTCCCAGACCGGGATGTCCAGGATCGTCCTCGCCTCCGGCGTCCCGGGGTTGGTCTCGATCGTGATCTTGCGGCCCAGCAGGTGCATGTGACCCGCGACCCCGATGATCGTCATGGGCCGTTGCACGTAGCGGGTGCACGACGTCGTCTGCGCGGCCACGGGCTTGCCGCCACAGAGGAAGTACAGGAGGTCGGCCGTCGAGCCCGGCCCGTCGCCGAAGCGGGCCTTCACGTCGGCGAGCGCGGCGTCCCGGTCGCAGAGCGGCGAGTCGACGCTGCTCGGTCGGCACGGCAGCTCGACGGGTGCGGGCATCAGGAACGTGTGCAGGGCGGTGAGGTCGTGCTTCGTGCTCATCCACCGCAGCTGGGTGCTCGACCGGTCCGGGTCGTCACCCTTCAGGAGGTTGTAGTGGACCTGCATGATGATGCGGGAGCCGGCCTCGAGCCGCGTCCCGTAGCCGTCGCGGGTCCGGGTCTCGTCGCCGCCCGGCGCCCAGGCCCCGAGCCAGTTGGCGTCGTCGACGTTGGAGAAGTCGCCCGACAGGCCGGTGCCGCCGAAGCACGTCCAGCCCTCCCCCGGGGTGGCGGCATCCATGTCCTCGGCCTCCGCCACCTGGCGCGGGTCCACCCGGAAGAGGATCACGTGGTGGACGGCGTCCCGGTTGTCCGGCAGCACGTTGCTGCCGGTCAGCCACACGTCCTCGTCCAGGTGCGGGTCGAGCACGAAGCAGCGGTAGTCGTCGGTGCCGACGCCCGTCGGCGCCGACGGCGTGTACGCGGTGGGCATCGTGAGGGTCATCCGCTTCTCGCCGGCCCGCAGGGGGAGGAGCTTGCCCACGGGGGCGCCGGCATGCGGATCGGGGACCAGGTCGGCAGGGGGGTCGGGAAGCATGTGGCTCGGCGCGCCCTCGCGCAGGTCGCTCCCGGCGCTGCCGCACTGGCTCAGCATCGCGCCGACGAGCAGCACTCCCGCCACCGCCGTGACACCGAGCCGGAGGAGCCGGCCCGGACTCGACACACTCATCCGGGTGGCCACGTCATCGCCCGCCCGGCGAGCAGGTGCAGGTGCGTGTGGAAGACCGTCTGGCCGACGCCGGCGCCGGTGTTGAAGACCAGGCGGTAGTCGTCGTGGCCCTCCGCCGCGGCCACCGCGGCGGCGGCCGTGACGAGCTCGGCGGAAGCCTGCGGGTCGCCGGCGGCGAGGGCGGCGGCATTCGGGTAGTGGGCGCGCGGGACCACCAGGACGTGCGTCGGCGCCTGCCCGTTGATGTCACGAAACGCGACGGTGCGCTCGGTGACGTGCACGATCTCGCCCGGTATCTCCCCGGAGACGATCTTGCAGAACAGGCAGTCGCTCTCGACCGCGGACGTGTCAGACATGGAACGTGTTCCTCCCCCGCACATCGTGTCACGAAACCCGTGGATCGCCGAGGTAAACCCCCAGGGGCGACCGCGCGTGCCACTAGCGTGATGACTCATGCAACGGCGGGCGCGGGAGCGGGTGCGGTGAAGCCGCGCGCGTCGTCGGGCCCGACCTCGTGGGACGCCGACACCGCGCTCGAGGAGCTGTACGCCGCCCACTGGCGCCAGCT
>JAOPYB010000358.1 GCA_025964835.1 Nocardioides sp.
TCACCAGCAACAGGGTCTTCGACGCGGTCGGTTCGGGACCGAGCTCCAGCAACCCCCAGGGCTCCGAGGAGAGCGTGAAGTTCGCCGCGCAGTACCTGGGGTCGCGCATCCCCGAGGGGAACTCGACGTACGTCGTCACCCAGGAGAAGGTCGCGCCCGTCGCTGTTCGTGGCCTGCTGGGCTCGCGGTCCCTGCGGATCCAGCCCGCGGCCGCGCGCCCCTTCATCGGGATCGCCGGTCTGGCCCAGGCCGGCACCGGATCGACGGGCACCTCGACCCAGCCGCTCGGCGAGGCCACCGGGATCGCGACGCTGGACAAGGCCACGATGGCCGCCGTCCAGCCGGCCGAGGACACGCCGTACGCCGGGATCGCGGTCGACGGTGACGCCGCGCACCAGCACTTCCAGACGGTGACCCTCGGCTGGAACCTCGGCGACGACGTGAACGCCGCCGACACGGTGCGCACCCTCTCGTCGGTGCTGAAGCACTTCGGGGTCCAGCTGCACCGGGCACCGGTCCACGGCCGCACACCGCTGATCTTCCACACGCCGATCCGCGACCAGGTGGCCGGACGGGCGACGACGGTCACCGCCGTCGTGCTGGGCGGGCACGGCAGCCGGGACGTGGTCCTGCACTACCGGCGGCACGCACGCGGGAAGTTCTACGCCGTCCGGATGAAGCCGAGCGGGGCGAAGGGCACGTACGTCGCCCGGATCCCCGGGCGGGCGTTCTCCCCGGAGGGCGTGGACTACTACATCTCGGCCGGGCGGACGGTCGACCCGTTCGGTGGTCTCGGCGGTCCGCTCTACCACGGCATCGCAGTGGGGTTGCCGACGCTGACGGCCCCGCTGCCGATCAAGCACTGAGCGCTGCCGCATCCCGCGCGACCGGAACTTCTGAGATCGGACCAATCCGTCTGGCGCATGGGTCCGAATGACCTTTCGACAGAGACCGGACGGTCTTGTCCCATCTCTCCACAAAGGATGTTTCCCATGCGCACCCTGACCACCCCGAAGCGCAAGATCGCTGCGATCGCCAGCCTGGCGCTGCTCGCCCTCCCGCTCTCCGCGTGCGGCTCCGACGACTCGTCGAGCTCCACCGGCGACAGCAGCTCCGCGTCGGCGCCCAAGCCGGTCGCCGCCCTCGACGCCATCCCCGGCGGCACGACGGCGATCGCCCTCGACAAGGGCTTCACCGACGCCCTGACGTCCCTCAAGCTGGCTCCCGGCGTGCTCGGCACCGCCAAGCTCGTCGACGGCTCGCTGGTCTTCCCGATCACGGGCGGCAACGTGACCATCTTCAAGCCCGGCGCCGTGTCGCCGTACGTCATCGGCCAGGTCCAGCACATCGGCTCCGGCCTGTCGCTGACCGCCGGCGGCACCGAGGTCGACCTGACCAACCTGAACGTCGACCCGGGCGTCTCGCGCGTCTACGGCGACGTTTCGGTCAACGGCAAGATCGCCGCCCAGAGCGCCTACCTGTTCAAGCTCGACGGGCGCACCCTCAAGCCCCTCCAGACCGAGGGCACCAACGCGATCCTCGAGGGCACCAAGGTCGAGATCTCCGACGTCGCCGCCGGTCTGCTCAACCAGACGTTCAAGACCGACGCCGTCACGGCCGGCCTGCTCGTCGGCATCGCGAAGATCACCGTCGCGACCAAGTAAGCAACCCGCCCCACCCGCACGAGAGCCGCGGCGCGGCCCCGGGATCCATCCCCCGGGGCCGCGTCGCTCTCCGCCGACACACGCCCTGGGGGTGACCCGATGATGTCGCCCATCCACTTCCTCACGGGTCCGTTCGTCACCGACTCGCTCGACGACGCCGAGCGAACTGCCTTCCAGGAGCACCTGGCCTCCTGCGCCGACTGCCGAGCCGAGGTGGCGGATCTCCGCGAGACCGTGGCCCTGCTCGGTGGCTCCCTGGGGTCCGACGTCTCCGAGGACCTGCGCACGCGAACTCTGAGCCGCATCGCTGCTGTCCGTCCGCTTCCTCCCCTCGACCGCCGGCCCCCTGCAGTCGTCCTGGAGCTCCCCGTCGGCGGTCGCCGTGCGAGCCCCTGGCGCCACCGGCTGGCCGCCTGGACCGCCGGAGCCGTCGCCGTCGTCGCGATCGGTGCCGGCGCGGTCGCTTGGTCGCCCACCACTGACCACGTCGCCGCCAGCGCCGCCGGCCAGGTGCTGCAGGCGCCGGACCGGCGACACAGCAGCGTCGAGTCGGACGCCGGGTGGACCGCATCCGTGTGGCACTCCGACGCCGAGCACCGGGCCGTCATCGTCACGACGAAGATGCCGCGACCCCCGGCCGGCATGGTCTACCAGCTGTGGCTCGACCAGCCTGTCTCCGGCATGGTCCCGGCCGGGCTGATGTCGGGCGCCCCCGACGAGACCCGCGTCCTGGACGGCGATGCCGCGACCGCCAACGGGGCCGGCATCACCATCGAGCCGGCGGGCGGCTCGCTCCGGCCCACCAGCGAGCCGATCGCCGAGTTCGACTTCGGCCAGGGCGCCTGAGGTGTCCGTCGAGCACGCAGGCCGGACCCGTGGGGCGGAGATGTAGCTGGACTACTGGGCGTCTCGCACAGAGTCGAGGGGACAGCCAGCTTCGGGCTGGCGCCCCTCCTCCTCCGCAACACCAGGCTCATCGGCATGGCGCCTGAGATCCTCGGCACGGCGTCAGCGCTGGGCCAACACTGCGCTCAGGAGCTGACCCGGGACAAGCCGGCTTCGGTGATCACGCGGTCCTGTTGCTGAGTGACCAGCAACGGCGGATTCCCGGTGTAGAGCGTGGCGAGGTCCGCGCGTTCAAGGCCCACCTCCCGGGCCGCCTGGTGCACCTCGAGCTTGTGCATCCTGCCGTTGGGCGCGTTGGCGATACGCGTCAGCAGGGCGACCACAGGGTCGGCAGGGGCCGGGCTCGAGGACAGGTCATCGTGCATCCCGCGATCCAACAGAGCCTCGAGCTGGGCCACGATCCCGCGCAGGGCAGTGCGCATCACTTCGACGTCCGACTTCTGGTCCGAGGCGCCGCCAGACCCTTGCCAGGTGCGCTTGGGATGGCGGCGGAGGTACTCCTGC
>JAOPYB010000382.1 GCA_025964835.1 Nocardioides sp.
CGTCGGCTGCGGATGGTCGACGACCTCGTCGACTTCCGGGCCACCGTGCTGGTCTGGGCCTCGATGGGCGGCGGCTCCCTCGCGTTGCCCTACCTCGAGCAGGAGGCGTTCGGCCCGGTCGACGCCCGGTCGCGGTTCTACGGCTTCGTCAACGACAGCGAGTTCATCGCGGCCTGTCACGAGCGGGGCATCAAGGTGCTCGGCATCGTCTTCGAGGCGCAGGGCTGGGAGTTCCCGGTCGAGCTGAACGAGGCCGAGGACCAGGTGCTCTCCCTCAACGAGCTGCGCGGCGTCGGCAAGCGCGACTGGATGGGGCTGCGCGAGTTCTCCTCCAACCGCTACCCGAAGCTCTGGGACCCGGTGGAGAAGTACTTCCCGGCGGGCCTGGTCAACAGCGACGGCGAGCCGGTCACGGACCTGATCGAGGAGTGCGTCGTCCGCGACATCCACCAGTCGCCGTGCCACGCGCACTGGGTGGAGTGCCCCGACCGCGAGCACCAGTGCTTCTACATGGACCGCAACAACCCGGTCTGGCGCGAGTACCTCAAGGCCGTCATCAAGATCCAGGTCGACGCCGGCGTCGACGGCATCCAGCTCGACGAGGCCGAGCTGCCGATGGGCGCCTTCCAGTACGGCGCGTGCTTCTGCAAGGACTGCATGAAGGGCTTCCGCACCTACCTGCAGGCCATGGAGCCGGCCACCGTCGCCCGGCTGTCGGGAGGTGCGCTCGACGGCGTCGACCTCGCCACGTTCCACTACGGCGACTGGCTGCTCGGGCGGGGCTACGACTTCAAGTCCGGCCGCGAGTCGACGCCGCTGTTCGGCGACTACTACGCCTACCAGTGCCGCGCGATCAAGACGTACTTCGCCGAGCTCGCCGACTACGCGCGTGGGTACGCCCGCTCGGTCGGCCGGGAGATCATCGTCTCCGGCAACTTCTTCAACCTCGAGCCGATGTACCTCGCGCTCGCCGACGACGTCGACATGATCATCACCGAGATGCGCAACACGACGTACCAGCAGCCGGAGTGGTACCGCTACGTCGCGGCCTTCGCCGGCGACAAGGACGTCGTCGTGGTCGAGAACCCGTACGGCGGGGTGATCCCCGAGCTGATCGGTCTGCTCGCCGAGGGCCGGGGCCACGACCTCTTCCGCCTGTCGCTCTTCGAGGCGGCCGCACTCGGCGCGAACATGTCGGTGCCGTACGGCTCGTGGATGGGCAGCGTCATCGAGGACTCGTTCTACGCCCCGCACGGGCTGGCGACCGGGATCCAGGCGTTCCTGGCCGACAACGAACGGCTCTTCGCGCGGCGGACCGTCAACGACGTGGCCGTCGTCTTCAGCGTCGAGAGCACCCGCGAGCTGATCGGCAAGGCCGACGCGAGCGACAACACGACGAACGCGCGCGACGAGTCCGTCGTGGTGCCCTACCGCGTGGTGACGACGACGCTCGCGAACGCCGCCGTCCCGTTCGACGTCGTGATCTTCCCCGACGGCGTCACCGCCGAGGACCGGGTGACCGCGGAGGCGCTCGCGCGCTTCTCGACGGTGGTGCTGCCCGACGTGCACGCCCTGACCGACGGCCAGCTCGCGGCGCTCGAGGGCTACGTCGCCGGGGGCGGCACGCTGGTCGTGACCGACCGGGACGCCCTCAGGTCCCACGGGGGTGTCCGCACGGCGCGACGAGACAGCCTCGAGGAGCTGCTGCCGCACGGGCGCCAGGTCGACACGGACCTCTCGGCCGCGGCGAACATCCAGGCGCTCGCCGACGGCTCCTACGCGCTGCACCTGGTCAACTACGACTACGACGCGGCCACCGACGCGGTGCGTCTCGTGACCGACGTACGACTGGGGGTGCGCCTGCCGAAGGACAAGCAGCGCGCGACCGCCGTGTCGAGCGACGGCGCCCGGGCCGCGCTCGACCTTCAGGTCGCGGCGGGCGTGCACACCGTCACCCTGGACCGCCTGGGCGTCTACTCGATCGTGGTCTTCCACGACGACGAGCTCTGAGAGGCTGGTCGCGTGAAGATCGCCGTGCTGCGGGGCCGCGAGGCCTTCGAGATCGACGAGGTCGACGTCCCGTCGATCGCGCCCGACGAGGTGCTCGTGCGCGTGGCCGTGTCCGGCGTCTGCGCCTCCGAGCTCGAGCCGTGGGTGGAGGGGCCGCCCGACGGTGAGGTCCGCCACCTCGGCCACGAGGTCAGCGGCGTCGTCACCGAGGTCGGGGCCGACGCGGCCGGTTTCTCGGTCGGGGACCGGGTGGGCGTGTGGGTCACCGAGCGTGGCTTCGCCGAGTACGTCGCGGTGCGGGCGGCGTACTGCTTCGCCGCGGGCGACGGCCCGCTCGACGAGGCGCTCGCCGAGCCGATCGCGTGTGCGGCCAACGCGGTGGAAGCCGCGGACGTCCGCCTCGGCGACGACGTCGTGGTCATCGGGGCCGGCTTCATGGGCAACCTCGTGCAGAGCCTGGTCGCGTTGCGGGGGGCGCGCCGGCTGATCGTCGCGGACGCCCGTCCCGACGCACTCGAGCGCGCTGAGAGGCTCGGTGCGACCCGCGTCGTCGACGTCACGCGGGAGTCGCTGCCGGACGTCGTCCGGTCCCTCACCGACGGCCGCGGCGCCGACGTCACCTTCGAGTGCACCGGCACCCAGGCCGCCCTCAGCACCACGGGCGACACGACCAGGATGAGCGGCAAGATCGCCATCGTCGGCTATCACCAGGGCAGCTCGCGCGAGATCCCGCTGGCCTACTGGAACTGGATGGCGTTCACGATCGTCAACGCGCACTTCCGCGAGGTCTCCACGATCATGCGGGGGATGAGCATCGGCATGCGCCTGCTCGCCGCCGGCGAGCTGTCGATGGACGGCCTGGTGACGCACCGCTTCCCGCTGGAGCGGATCAACGACGCGTTCGCGACGCTGCGCGACAAGCCCGAGGGGTTCGTGAAGGCGGTCGTCACCTTCCCGGAGGGCTGACCCCGTGGCGGACGACGAGGACGCCGAGAGGGACCGGCGCAGGGCGGAGCGTGCCGAACGCGCCGGCCACCACCGTGCGACGCACGAGGGGCGGCGCGAGCGCGAGTCGGCCAGGGCCCAGGTGCTCGTCGACCGGTTCGTCGCGGACGCCCTCCGGGCGGCGCTGCCCACCGAGAAGCTGACCGCCCGGCCGTGGTCGGGTCGCGGCCGCTACCGCACGGGCCTGGTCGGCTGGTACCTGCGCAGCGACCGCTCGATCGCCGTCGACGTGGACGGTGGCTACCACCGGCTGGTGGTGGCGCCCGTGCGGCTGGGCTGCTGGCGCACCGTCCGGCTCGCTCCGGCCCGCCCTCCGCTCCTGGTCGGCGAGGGCGCGCGGGACGGGGAGTCGATCGAGCTCGCGGTCCTCCTGCAGATGCGGCTGCGTTGACGGGTCGGCGTTGCCTCCGTCGCGACCTCCTTCGTCGGTCGAGGTCGCTGCTCGACCACCGACGATCAGGCCCCCTGCGCGTCCCTGATCACGCCGAGTCGCGCGGGACGAGCACGCACGGCAGCACGACGGTGCGCCCGGCGCCGGTGTAGCGGCCTGACATCCGGCTCAGCAGCAGGTCGCCGGCGGTGCTGCCCGACTCGTAGGCCGGGTTGCGGACCGTGGTGAGCGGCGGGCTGACGATCGTGGCGGCGTCGACGTCGTCGAAACCCACGATGGCGACGTCCTTCGGCACCTGCAGCCCCAGCTCGTGGGCGACGTCGAGGGCGCCGATCGCCATCAGGTCGTTGGCGCAGAAGACGGCGTCGGGTCGCTGCGGGAGGGCCATCAGCTGCTGCATGGCCAGGTAGCCACCGGCCCGGCTCCAGTCGCCGCGGACCATCAGCTCGGGCTTCACCTTCCGCTTGGCGGACGCCATGGCCGCGCGGAAGCCGGCGGTCCGCGGCTGGCCGTAACGAGCCGGACCCTGGATCATCGCGATCCGCTGGTAGCCGCGCTCGGCGAGGAAGACCCCCGCCTGCTCGGAGCCCGTCTCGTCGTCGGCCAGCACGGCGTCGCACATCGGGTGGTCGAGGTGCTCGCCGATGCAGATGATCGGCGTCGTGTAGTCGGCGGGACCGAAGGTCACCTGCGACGCGGTCTCGCCCGAGGCGAAGACGATGCCGTCCACGCCGCGGTCCATCACGTCCTCGAAGAACTTGCGCTCGCGCTCGTGGAGACCGTCGGTGTTGCAGACGTAGGTGCCGTAGCCGGCGGCGTCGACCGCGTCCGCGAGACCGCGTGTCACCACGCCGTAGAACGGGTTCGTGATGTCGGGGACGACCACCGCGATCATGTGCGACTGCCGGGTGCGCAGGTTGCGGGCGACGTGGTTGGGCCGGTAGCCGAGATCGCGGATGGCGTCCATGACCGTGCCGCGTGTGGCAGCGCCCACGACCCGCTTGCCGGAGAGGACGTGGGAGACGGTGGTGGGGCTGACGCCAGCCCTGCTGGCGACGTCGGCGATCGTCACGCGCTGGGGGCCGACAGCGGGCTGTTCGGTCGACGGGCTGCGCGGCATGGCGGTACTGTAACGGATCCCTACCAAAACGATTTGAGACGAGTGAGGGCCGCCTCGTGACCGACCTGGTCGAGCGGTTCAGGGCCGAGACCCTGCTGCTCCCGGACGCCGCGGCCCGGGTCATGCGGCCCCGGCTGCGCAACGTCGACGTCCACTGGCACGACTACTACGAGCTGAGCCTGGTGCTCTCCGGCGAGGCCGAGCACGTCGTCAACGGGGAGCGTCACTCGATCCGCCGGGGGAGCGCGTTCCTCCTGTCCCCGGCCGACTTCCACTCGATCCGTGCCGTCGGCGACGAGCCGCTGACCTGCTACAACACCGTCATCGACCCCGCCGCGATGGAGCGTCAGCTCGCGGCACTGGGCGCCCCGGCCGTCGACGGCTTCCCCTGGCGGACCGACGACTTCCTCGACGCCGAGGGCGACTTCCAGCGGCTCCAGGACGAGTTCGACGAGCCCCGGCTCGGCTCGACCCGGATGGCCGACGCCCTGGTCGCCTGCCTGGTGGTCGAGCTGGCGCGCCGCTGCGGGGTCGACGACCCGGCACGGTCGCGGGTGCCCGCCGCCGACCAGGACCTGCGCGCCGCCGTCCTCTACGTCGACCGGCACTTCCGTGAGCCGCTGACGCTGGCCGCGGCCGCCGCCCAGGCCCACCTGTCGCCCAACTACTTCAGCGAGCGCTTCCGCCACTACACGGGGACGTCGTTCCAGCTGTACCTCCAGGAGTGCCGGCTCCGCTTCGCCCGCTCGCTCCTCGCCTCCACCACGCTGGGCGTGACCGAGGTCTGTCATGCCGCCGGCTTCAACAACCTGTCGCACTTCGGGCGCGCCTACCGGCGGCGCTACGCCGAGTCCCCGTCGGCCCGAAGGGGCGCCCGGTCCGGCGCCTGAGCCGCGGCCCGGGTCGCCCGCGCGGGCGTCCGGGACATCACGATGTGACGGAAACCACTCGGATCCATTGACAAACCCACACCCGCCGACGATGCTTCCGGGCCAAGGAGCCAAACGATTTGCATCGGGTACGTAGGGCCTCCGAATTCTGCCGCTAGTGGAGCAAGGGAGCTGGTTCGGTGAGGTTTCAGAAGTCCTGGAAGACGGCCTCCGTCGTCGCCGTGTGCATGGCCGCATCCATGAGTCTCGCCGCGTGCGGCGGAGGCTCCGACACCCCACCGGGGAACACCGAGCAGGGCAAGGGGGCCGGGCCGGTGCCCGAGCCCACGAAGCCCACGACGGTCACGTTCTTCTCGTGGATCGGCAACCAGCCGACCATGAAGAAGCTGGCTGCGCAGTTCCACCAAGAGCACCCGATGATCACGATCAAGTTCGAGAACGTGCCGGCCGAGCAGGCCGGGCAGGTCCTCACCACCCGGATCGCGGGAAACAACGCTCCGGACGTCGCCTACGTCAACGCGAGCGACACGACCGACTACGCCGCGCGCGGCGCCGTCGTCGACCTCACCGACTACATCGGCCGCAGTGACGTCGTGAAGCCCGACGACTACGTCGACGCCTTCAAGACCTTCGTCACCTACAACGACAAGCTGTGGGGCCTGCCGGTCGACGGCGAGACCACCGGCCTCTTCTACCGCACCGACATGTTCGAGGCGGCCGGGATCGACGCGCCGCCGACGACCTGGGACGAGTTCGAGGCGGACGCTGCCGCGCTGACCGACGCGTCGA
>JAOPYB010000401.1 GCA_025964835.1 Nocardioides sp.
GACCAGGGGCTGCTCGCCGAGCTGCTCGGCCGGGCCGAGCTCCGCGAGCTGCTCGACCCCGAGGTGCTCGCCGAGGTGGAGGCCGAGCTGCAGCGCCTCGCGCCGGACCGGCTGACGCGCGATGCCGAGGGGGTGGCCGACCTGCTGCGGATGCTGGGGCCGCTCAGCACGGCCGAGGTGACCGCCCGTTGCGTCGACGGTGCCGACGTCGACGGGTGGCTGGGCGCGCTCACCGCGGTGCGCCGGGTGGTCGAGGTGCGGATGGCCGGTGAGGAGCGCTGGACCGCCATCGAGGACATCGGCCGGCTGCGCGACGGCCTCGGGGTTCCCGTGCCGGCGGGCACGCCCGACGCCTTCACCGACCCCGTCGAGGATCCCCTCGCCGACCTGGTGTCACGCTTCGCGCGCACCCACGGCCCGTTCACCACCGACCAGGTGGCCGACCGGCTCGGGCTCGGTGGCGCCGTGGTCCGGCACACCCTCCAGCGGCTGGCGGCCCAGGGCCGCGTCCTCGACGGCGAGTTCCGGCCGATGGGGTCGGGCTCGGAGTGGTGCGACGCCGACGTGCTCCGCAAGCTGCGGCGCCGGTCGCTCGCCCGGCTGCGCAAGGAGGTGGAGCCGGTCGAGCCCGAGGCCCTCGGCCGCTTCCTGGCCGCGTGGCAGCACATCGTGGTCCCGACCGGCTCGAACACCCGGGGCCTGCGCGGCGTCGACGGGGTGCTCACCGTGATCGACCAGCTCGCCGGCTGTGCGGTGCCCGCCTCGGCCCTGGAGCCGCTGATCCTGGGCTCGCGGGTGCGCGACTACGAGCCCTCCTACCTCGACGAGCTCACCGCGTCCGGCGAGGTGATCTGGGCCGGGCATGCCGCCCTGCCCGGCGCCGACGGCTGGGTGTCGCTGCACCTCGCCGACCAGGCGCCGCTGACCCTCCCCGAGCCGCAGCCCTTCGAGCACGCCGAGCTGCACCAGGCCGTCCTCGACGCGCTCGCCCCGGGTGGTGCGTGGTTCTTCCGCCAGCTGTCCGAGGCGGTCGGCTCGACGAGCGACCCGGCCCTGTCCTCGGCGCTGTGGGAGCTGGTGTGGGCCGGCCGGGTCAGCAACGACACCCTCACCCCCCTGCGTGCCCTGACCCGGGGCGGCACGCCCAGCCACCGCAGCAAGCGACCCCCGCCGCGGCTGCGGATGTCCTCGACGACCGGTGGCCGCGGCCGGATGCCCGCCCGCACCGGGCCACCGGAGACCGCCGGCCGCTGGGCACTGCTGCCCACGATCGACACCGACCCGACCCGGCGGGCCCACGCGACCGCCGAGCGACTGCTCGACCGGCACGGCGTCGTGATCCGCGGGGCCGTGATGAGCGAGCGGATCGCCGGCGGGTTCGCGGGCGTCTACAAGGTGCTCTCCGCCTTCGAGGACTCCGGGCGCTGCCGCCGCGGCTACTTCGTCGACGGCCTCGGAGCAGCCCAGTTCGGCACCGCCGGCGCCATCGACCGGCTGCGCACCTTCTCCGAGGTCCCCACCGACGCCAAGCCCGTCGCCCTGGCGCTGGCCGCGACCGACCCCGCCAACCCGTTCGGCGCCGCGCTGCCCTGGCCCGAGCGCCCGACCGCCGAGGAGGGCGGTTCCGGTCACCGGCCCGGCCGCAAGGCGGGCGCCCTGGCCGTCCTCGTCGACGGCGCGCTGACCCTCTACGTCGAGCGCGGCGGTCGCACCCTGCTCACCTGGAGCGACGACGTCGAGCGGCTCACCCCGGCCGCCGAGGCGCTGGCCGAGGCCGCCCGCCGTGGGTCCCTCGGCCGGCTGACCGTCGAGCGCGCCGACGGCGAGCAACTGCTGGGCGCCGGCGAGACGCCGCTGCGCCTGGCTCTCCAGTCGGCGGGCTTCATCTCCACCCCGCGCGGGCTCCGGTTCCGTGCCTGAGGGCGACACCGTCTTCCGCGCGGCGCGGCTGCTCGACCGGTCACTGTCGGGCGACCTGCTGGTGCGCAGCGACTTCCGCGTCCCGCAGCTCGCCACCACCGACCTCGCCGGCGCGACGGTCACCGGGACCGTCTCCCGCGGCAAGCACCTCCTCACCCGCATCGACGACCCCACCCGCGAGGGCGGCTCCTGGACGCTGCACACACACCTCAAGATGGAGGGCTCCTGGCGCGTGCACCGGCCGGGTCAGCGCTGGCAGCGGCCCGCCCACCAGGCCCGGGTCGTCCTCGAGACGGCACGCGCGGTCGCGGTCGGCTTCTCGCTCGGCATCGTCGAACTGCTCCCCCGCGACCAGGAGGACGACGCCGTCGGTCACCTCGGCCCCGACCTGCTCGGCCCTGACTGGGACGAGGACGAGGCGCTGCGACGCCTCACCGACGACCCGACCCGCCCGATCGGCGAGGCACTGCTCGACCAGACCCGGCTGGCCGGCATCGGCAACATGTACATGGCCGAGCTCTGCTTCGTCAGCGGCGTGCACCCCCGCACGCCGGTCGGCGAGGTCGCCAACCTCGCCCGGCTCGTCCGGCGCGCGAAGCAGATGCTCGAGCTCAACACCCAGCGGGCGGCCCAGTCGACCACCGGCGACCTGCGCGAGCGGGAGCGCATGTGGGTCTACCGCCGTGACCGGAGCCCGTGCCGGCGCTGCGGCACACCGGTCCGGGTCGAGATGACCGGGTCAGCCGGCCGCGAGCGGGCGGCGTACTGGTGCCCGTCCTGCCAGCCGACTCCCTGAGGGAGGGGGGTCAGGCGGCGGAGGCGACCACGTCGCCGGCGCGGCGACGCGCGGTGCGGGAGATCGGGGTGAGGGCCAAGGTGGCCTCCTCGACGGCGACCGCGTGGGAGACCTCGCGGAGCACGTCGGACAGCGGCACGTCGAGCGCCGAGCAGAGCGAGGCGAGCAGCTCCGAGGAGGCTTCCTTCTGGCCGCGCTCGATCTCGGAGATGTAGCCCAGGCTGACCCGGGCCTCCTTGGAGACCTCGCGCAGGGTCATCCCGCGCTGCATCCGCTGATCGCGAAGCACGTCGCCCAGCAGCCGCCGGAACAGCACCATGCGCATCTCCCTTCGAGGTCCTTTGCGCTACGTGTTGCCCAACGCTACCCGAGAGGCGTTTCTTCCCTCGCGAGGATCGCCGACAGGGCCTGGAGCACCTCGTCACAGGTCTGGTCCTGCACCTGCGTGCGGTCGCCCTCGAGGTGCAGCTCGAAGCTCTCCAGGATGCCCGGGCCGCTGACCGCGACGAAGACGGTGCCGGGCTCCTTGCCCTCCTGGCTGGCCGGTCCGGCCACCCCGGTGGTGCTCAGGCCGAACGACGCGCCGGTCAGGGCGCGGGTGCCGCTGGCCATGGCCTCCGCGCACTCGGCGGAGACGACGCCGCGCTCGATGATCTCGGGGGCCACATCGAGCATGGATGCCTTCAGCTCGGTCGCATAGGTCACGACGCCCCCGAGGAAGGTCTCGGAGGCGCCGGGGACATCGGTGAACCGGACGGCAAGCCGGCCTCCGGTCAGCGACTCAGCGGTGGCCACGGTGTGTCCCCCGGCGCGCAGCAGCAGGTGCACCCGGGTGTCGAGCTCGGTCATGCCGGGGATGCTAATCCACACCCCCGGCCGGACCCGGGGTCACTCCTCGCCGTCGCCCTCGATCACGACGACGTGGTAGCCCTCGTCGAGGCGGACGTCGACGGTGTTGCCGTCGGGCTCGGTCACCTCGACCTCGTAGGTCGCGCCGTTCTCGGAGTCGCTCTCGACGCTGTTGGCCGTGCCACCGCCGGTCGCCGCGAGAGCGGCCTTCGTGGCGGCGTCCGCCTGCTCCTGGGTGTACTGGTGGCTGACCGCCCCGTCGTCGCCGCTCCCGGCGACCGCGACGCCGCCGCCCACGACCGCGACGGTCAGGCCCACTGCTGCGGCGGCGATGACTGCACGCTTCCTCATCCGGATCTCCTCTTCGTTCGTCGATGTGACCACCACCCTCTCCCGCCGGGACTGAAGCCAGCCTGAAGACGAACGGCGGCCGGGGCCCTTCAGCGCGCGTTCAGCGGGGATTCAGCCGGGTCGTGCCACGCTGGCGCCATGCGGATCCTGGTCGTCGAGGACGACAAGCAGCTCGCGTCTGCCCTGCGGCGCGGGCTGGAGGACGAGGGGCACGCGGTCGATGTCGCCCTGGACGGGCGCGAGGGCGAGTGGTTCGCCACCGAGAACGCCTACGACGCCCTGGTGCTGGACGTGATGCTCCCCGCCCTGTCCGGTGACGAGCTGTGTGCCCGCCTCCGCGAGGCGGGCGACTGGACGCCGATCCTGATGTTGACCGCGAGCTCGGGACCCGAGCAGGAGGCCCGGGCCCTGGACGCGGGGGCGGACGACTTCCTGGCCAAGCCGTTCTCGTTCGTGGTGTTGCTCGCACGGCTGCGCGCGCTCGTCCGGCGGGGCCGGCACGAGCGCCCGGCTGTGCTTGCCGCGGGCGACCTCGGGCTCGACCCCGCGACGCACCGGGCCTGGCGCGGCGACACCCCGGTGGTGCTCACGCCACGCCAGTTCTCGCTGCTGGAGTTCCTGATGCGGCGGGCCGGTGACGTCGTCTCGAAGTCCACGATCATCGAGCACGTCTGGGACTTCTCCTACGACGGCGACCCGAACATCGTGGAGGTGTACGTCGGCCAGCTTCGCCAGCGCATCGACAAGCCGTTCGGCCGCACCAGCCTCCAGACCGTCCGCCTGGTCGGCTACCGGCTCGACCCGGAGGGTGGCTGACGTGCGCCGGCCGACGCTCCGCACCCGGGCCACCCTGCTGGCGACGCTGATCACCGCCCTGGTGCTGCTCGCCGGGTCGATGTTGCTGGTGCTGACCCTCGAGACACGGCTCACCACCGGGTCCGACCAGCTGGCCCGGTCGCGGATCCGCGACCTGCTCGAGCTGGCCGCGGCCGGCGACCTGCCCGGCACCCTCAGCAACGTCAACGACGAGGGCGTGGCCCAGGTGGTCGACACCCGTGGCCGGGTGCTCGCCGCCTCGCCGAACATCCGGGGCCGCCCACCCATCTCCGACCTCGACCCGGGCCAGCGGCCGACGGTGCGCACGGTCCGCGCCCCGGACGACACCGAGACCGAGACCTACCGGCTCTGGGCGGGCGCCGGGGTGGGCGCGGACGGCCCGGTCGTCGTCTACGTCGGCTCCAGCCTCGAGTCGGTCCGTGAGGCGACCAGCACGCTGCGGCGCGAGCTCGAGCTCGGTGCCCCCGTCCTGCTCCTGCTGCTCGCCGCCGGGACCTGGCTGGTGCTGGGCGGCGCCCTGCGCCGGGTCGAGCGGATTCGCACCGAGGTCGACACGATCACCGAGGAGCGCCTCGATCGACGGGTGCCCGAGAGCGGCACCGATGACGAGATCGGGCGGCTCGCGGGCACCATGAACCGGATGCTCGCCCGGCTCGAGGCCTCCCAGGATCGGCAACGCGCCTTCGTCGCCGACGTGTCCCACGACCTCCAGAGTCCCCTCGCGGCGCAGCGCGCCCAGCTCGAGGTCGCGCTCTCCCGGGCCGACCCGCCCGAGCTGGCGGCACTCGGACGCGACCTGCTGGGCACCACCGGGGAGATGGAGCGGCTGGTCCGCGACCTGCTGTTCCTGGCGGCGGCCGACGCGGACGCGACTCCCCGCGAGACGAGCCCGATCGACGTCGACGACATCGTGCTCGAGGAAGCGGCCCGCGCCCGGCCCGGCTCGGTCACGCGGATCGACACGACCGGGGTCTCGGCCGCACCGGCGCGCGCCGCCGCTGACGACGTACGCCGGATCGTGCGCAACCTGCTCGACAACGCGCTGGTCCACGCCGCGGGTCTGGTCGAGCTGCGCGCCAGAACCGACGGCACCTGGACGTGGCTCGAGGTGGTGGACGACGGTCCCGGGGTCGCCGCCGAGGACCGGGACCAGATCTTCGACCGCTTCCACCGCGGCGACCGCGCCCGGTCGAGGCACACCGCCGGCAGCGGCCTGGGGCTCGCCATCGCGCGGACCCTGGCCGAGCGCCAGGGCGGCCGGCTGACGCTCGAGACCGAGGGGCCCGGCGCGCGGTTCCTCCTCCGGCTGCCTGGGACGGCTGGCTAACCTCACCGCATGCCCCTGCCCATCGAGGACTACGCGCTCATCGGCGACCGTCGCACCGCCGCGCTGGTCGGGCGCAACGGGTCGATCGACTGGCTCTGCCTGCCCCGCTTCGACTCCCCCGCCTGCCTGGCGGCCCTTCTGGGCACCGAGGACCACGGTCACTGGCAGATCTGGCCGGAGGGCGACTACGAGTCCGAGCGGCGCTACGTCGGGGTGTCGGCGGTGCTCGAGACCACGTTCACGACCGCGACCGGTGTCGTGACGCTGACCGACCTGATGCCGCGGGGCGACGGCCGCGCCGACGTCGTGCGCAAGGTGAGGGGCGTCAGCGGCACCGTCCACCTGCTCCACGAGTGGATGGTGCGGCTGGACTACGGCGAGGTGCTCCCGTGGGTCCGCCGCGAGGAGATCGGCGGCGAGCACGTGATCACCGCCATCGGCGGCCCCGACAAGCTGATCCTGCGCGGCCCCCGGCTGCCGGTCGCGACCGACCACCGCCACAACGACGACTTCGACGTGCACGAGGGCGACGAGCTGGTGTTCTCCACGACCTGGTTGCCGTCGTACGCCCGGCTCGACGAGCTGGGCGACCTCGAGGACCGGATCCGGGCCAGCATCGACGAGGACGCCGAGTGGGCCTCGCTGTGCCGCGACGACGTGCCGCACCCCGACGTCGTACGTCGATCGCTGCTGACCCTGAGGCTCCTCACCCACGAGCAGACCGGCGGCATCGTCGCGGCGCCGACCACGTCGCTCCCGGAGGACTTCGGGGGCGAGCGCAACTGGGACTACCGCTACTGCTGGCTCCGCGACGCAGCCCTGACCCTGGGCTCGCTGATCGAGGCGGGCTACACCGACGAGGCGCTCCTGTGGCGCAGTTGGCTGCTGCGGGCGGTCGCCGGAGACCCCGAGGACCTGCAGATCGTGTACGCCGTCGACGGTGCCCGCCGGCTCCCCGAGCACCCGCTCGAGCACCTGCCCGGCTACGCCGACTCGCGGCCGGTGCGGATCGGCAACGGCGCCGTGGCCCAGCGCCAGACCGACGTGCTCGGCGAGGTGATGATCGCCCTCGAGCACACCCGCCGGGCCGGCCACCACGACGACAACGCGTGGGCCCTGCAACGCGTGCTGATCGAGAACCTCGCGAAGACCTGGCAGGAGCCCGACAACGGGATCTGGGAGATCCGGGGGGAACGGCGCCGCTTCACCCACTCGCGCGCGATGGTGTGGGCGGCGTTCGACCGGGCCGTCCGCGCGGTCGAGGAGTTCGACCTGGACGGTCCGGTCGACGACTGGCGACGGCTGCGCGACGAGGTCCGCGAGGAGGTGCTCGAGCAGGGCTACGACGCCGAGCGGAACACCTTCACGCAGCACTACGACACCACCGAGGTCGACGCCTCGCTCCTGGTGCTCTCCCAGACCGGCTTCGTCGACGGGGACGACCCGCGAATGCTCGGGACCATCGCGGCCGTCGAGGAGGACCTGATGCGCGACGGTCTGGTGCTGCGCTACCGCACCGAGTCGGGCGTCGACGGCCTCGAGGGTGACGAGCACCCGTTCCTGGCCTGCTCGTTCTGGCTGGTCTCGGCCTATGCCGCGGCGGGCCGCAGCGACGAGGCGAACGCGCTCTTCGACCGGCTGGTCGGGCTCGTCAACGACGTCGGACTGCTCTCCGAGGAGTACGACCCACGGTACGACGGCGGGAAGGGCCGGATGGTCGGCAACTTCCCGCAGGCGTTCAGCCACCTGGCGCTCGTGCAGGCGGCGTTCCACCTCGCCGGGCCGACCGTCACACGCTGACCCGCCCGAAAGTTTCGGGCGGGTCAGCGTCGGGGTGCTGCTACTTCTTGTGCTTGCCCTTCGTGACCACGTGGATCTGGAAGGTCGTCGAGGAGCGCCCCGTGTCGTCGTCTCCGCTGTAGGTCACGTGGACCGACTTGGTGCCCTTCGACCCGAAGGTGCGCAACCGGATCTCGGCCTTGCCGTTCTTGAGGGTCGCGACGTAGGTGTGCCCACCGGTGCTGACCGTGACCGTGCCGGTGGGGTCGGGCCCGCCGGGAGCAGAGACCCGGACCGTCACCGTGGCGCGAGTGCGGTCGGCCACGACCTTCTTCGGCCTGGCCGAGGCCTTCGTGGTCGAGTCGCGCTGGACCACGTCGACCGTCGAGGTCGAGCCGCTACCGGTCGTGTGGGTGTCACCGCTGTAGGTGGCGGTCACCGTGTGCGAACCCACGCTGTCGAACGGGCCCAGCTCGAGCGTGGCGGTGCCGTTGCTCAACGTCGCCTCACCGGCCTCGACGCCGTCGACCGCGAACGCGACCGAGCCATCGGGCTGGAAGCCGTCGGCGTCGACGCTCACCGTCGCCGTGGTCGTGCCACCGTGCACGACGACCTGGCTGGGCGACACCGAGCTGTCGACCGTAGGCGACGCCTTCGAGACGACCACCTCGACCGACCCGGTCGAGGGGGTGTTGGCGTCGTCACCGGAGTAGCTGACCGTCAGCGTGTGGCTGCCCGGCTCGAGCGCGGTCCCGGGGACCGTGGTCGTGGCCGTGCCGTCGGCTCCGACCGGAGCCGAGCCCAGGGACGTCGTGCCGTCGAGCAGCTCGACCGTCCCGGTCGGGTGCGCCGCCGAGGTCACCGTCACGTGCACGATGCCGGCGGTCCCGTAGGTCATCGGCCCGGCGGTCGCGGTGACCGTCGTGTCGACCGGCTGGTCGTCCGGCGGCGTGACCGGGAAGCCCGGCACGTCGATGCCGATGACCTCGGGGTCGTGGTCCGAGGCCCGGAACTGGTCGGCCTGGTAGAAGTTCGTGGCGTTGTAGTTGAAACGGCTGTACTCGAAGGCGACCGACTCGTCGGCGTTGATGTTCCAGATGTCGACGCCGGTCACGTCGCCCAGCGCAGCCGCGTTCGCGAACACGTGGTCGAGCGAGCCGTCCATGCCACCGAAGTTGTAGCTGTACTCGTCCGCGGTGTCGGACGCCAGGTTGGTGTAGCCGTGCTCCTCGAGCTTCTGGACCGGGTCCTCGTGCGAGTACGCGTTGAAGTCGCCGCTCAGGAAGAGCCGGGTGATGCCGCGCTCGGCCTTGAAGTCGTCGGCGAAGTCACTGAGCGCATCGGCCTGGGCGACGCGGTCCGGGTTGGCGTTGCCCTGCCCGGTGCCGTCGTCCACGCCCGAGCCCTTGGACTTGAAGTGGTTCACGATCACGCCGAACGTGGTCGCGGTGTCGGCGTTCTTGGGCTTGAACGCCTGGGCCAACGGTTCGCGGGCGTTGCCGAACGCCGCTGCACCGACCAGCACCTTCGACGGGCCGACCAGGTCGACCGTCGCCGGGTTGTAGATGAAGGCCGTGCGGATCACGTCCTGGTCCGCGGTCGGCGGCAGGTCGGCCGGGGCCGGGGAGGGGGCGAAGGCCCAGCGGGTGCTGCCGGCGTCGCTGTTGAGCGCCGTCACCAGCGAGGCCAGGGCCTCGTCACGGTCGGGCTCGCCGAGCGCCACGGAGTTCTCGACCTCCTCGAGGGAGACGATGTCGGCGCCGAGCCTGTTGATCTCGCTGACGATCTTGTCGCGCTGGCGGACCAGGTCGTCGTCCTCGGCGGCACCACGCGGCCCGTTGGGGCTGCAGGTGTTGTCGGTGACGTGGTTGCCGTCGCGGTCGTTGAAGTAGGTGCAGGTGTGACCGCCACCGGCGGCCACGTAGTCGACACCGGTCGTGTTGAAGTAGTTCAGCACGTTGGCCGTCGCCAGGCGGAGGTCACCACCGACGTTCTGCGGGGCGGCGTTCTCGGCGCGGGTGTCGCTGAAGGTGGCGACGTCCGTGCCCTCGTCGGTGACCCGCTCGGTGGGCTGGAAACGCCAGGCGCCGAACTCGAAGTCGAGGACCACCGGGGACACGATCGCAGCGGCCGAGCTCACGCGGACGGTGTTCGTGGGCGAGAGCCACGGCAGCGGCGTGTCCTGGTTGGCTGCGGACAGGAAGTTCACGTCGGCACCGTCGTCGAGGACCACGGCGCGGGCGGCGTTGGCCGCCGTCGCCGCGGCGATGGCCGCGGTGTTCTGCGCGTCGGTCGTCTCGGTGGGAGCAACCAGCGGGGTGTCACCGGTCGCGAGGCCGATCTCGGCGTACTGGTTGGTGGAGAAGTTGTTCGAGACCGTGAAGTGCTGGCCCGAGACGTCGAGCAGCTCGCTCTCGTGCCGCTCACGCGTGGTGGACGTCGTCGGGTAGTCGGTGACGAACGCGACCGGCGCGCTGTGCGGCTGGCCCGAGATGTCGGTGATGCCGGAGTAGGCGTCGGCCGGGTCGAAGGTCAGCTTGGTGAGCCCGAAGTCCTCGACGACCGGTCCGGTGATCTCGACGAAGTCGCCCTTGTCGACCGTGATCGCACCGGACTCCTGCTGGACGGCGATGCCGTCGGAGGCGTTCGGGGTCGCGTCGGTTGCTCCGCCCGACCCCTGGGTCTGGATGACGAACGAGCTGTAGCCCGCGGCTCCGTAGACCGCGGTCACGACGCCCTGGGTGCGGACGTAGGTGGTGGGGTCGCCGGCGAAGGGGCTGGTGGTCCCGGTGCCCTGGATCTCGGCGATGGTCTTGTCGACCGTCGTGGGCGGCGGGGGCGGCGCGCTGACGGAGTTCTGCGGGACCGGGGCCCCGGCCGTGAAGTCGACGTTGTTCTGGTCGGTGTCGGCTCCGGCGCCGTTGCGGGAGACCGAGGTCGTGTTGGACGGGGCCGGGGCGCGGCCCGTCTCGAACGAGGCTGCGGTGCCGCCGGCACCGACGAGGTCGATGATGTGGGCGGTCCCGGCAGGGACGTTGCCGGCAGGCGGGGTGAGCGCGTCGGTCGTGTCGGCGAGCCAGACCTGGAAGCCGGCGCCGGCCATGGCGATCGTGCCGGTCGCGTTGGGGGTCGGCAGGTCGGTCGTGCCGCCGGTGCCGGCCGCCTCCTGGACGAGGTAGTACCCACCGGCCGGGACGCTGCCGGTCAGCGTCGTGACCGCGCCGGGGCCCGTGCCCGCCACGGCGCGGTACTGGACGGACCAGTTGGCCACGCTGATGTCAGAAGCGGTGGGGTTGTAAAGCTCGATGAAGTCGTTCTTGTACGTCGACCCTGCGTTGCCGCCACCGCCGTACGCCTCGCTGATGACGAGGCCGCTGTTGGTGGTGTTGGCCTGGGCGGGTCCGACGGCGGCGAGTGCCACGCCGCTGCTGACGAGGGCCAGGCCGGCCGCGGCAGCGATGAGCTTGCTGGATGAGGGCATGACAAGGACTCCGAGAAGGTGAGGGGGAAGGAACGAGGAACGAAGAGCCGTGGGGGGCCGGCCGGGGCCGACCCCCCACGGGGAGTGCTACTTCTTGTGGACCTTGACCGTCAGCTTCAAGCTGTCGGCCTTGCTCTGCCAGGTGCCGAGGTACTTGACCTTGACGACGTGCTTGCCGGTCGAGTGGAACGGCTTGAGCTCGAAGGTGGCCACGCCGTCCGACAGCTCCATCGTGTAGCTGTGTCCGTCGGCCTTCACCCGGACCTTGCCGTTGGCCGGAGCGTCGCCCGAGGCCACCGCGACCTTCAGCTTCGTCCGGGTCTTGTCGACCGCGACGTGCTGGGGCTTGCGGGTGACGGTGAGGTGCGAGTCAGCCTTCGCGGCCGGCACCGCCCTGATCGGGACCTGGGTCCCGTTGGCGTCGGTGACGAGCCGCAGGGTCGAGCCCCTCGCCACCCGGCCCGGCATCGTGAGGTCGACCGTGGCCGCACCATCGGTGACGGGGAAGGTGCCGAGCACCTTGTCCGCCGCGCCGCCGGGCTGGTGGAGCGTGGCGGTCAGCGTGGTGCTGGCCTTGGTGCCGAGCGACGTGAGGTCGACCTTGGTGAGGCCGAAGGTGACCTGCTCGCCTCCGACGACCTTGGTGGGTGCGTTGGTGAACACCTGACGGCGGGCGAAGTCGGGCGACTTGGCACCGCCGTTGGCGAAGAAGCCGTCGATCCACAGGTCGCGGTCGATCTTGCCGGTGTCGGTGGCGACGCCGTCCTTGAAGGCGCGGAAGTTGTCACCGCCGGTGGCGAGGAAGGAGAACGTCGCGATCTTGTAGTGGGCGGCGTTCTTGACCTCGTCGCCGTTGACCATGACCGAGGTGATGCGGTCGCCCAGCGGGCGACTGCCATCGGCGCGGACCTTGACGTTCTTCGACAGGCCCAGGGCGAGGTAGGGCCGCGACGGGATGGTGCCGTCGGCGTTGGTCTGCCACTGCTGCTCGAGGATCTCGCGCAGCGTCGAGCCGGTGACGTCGACGTAGGACACGTTGTTGACGAACGGCAGGACGCTGTTGGCCTCCTCGAAGGTCACCACACCGTCGGTGTTCTGCGGGCTGGTCGAGGTGTCGCCCGCGTAGAGGAGCTCGGCGCGCAGGCCGCCGGGGTTGGTGATGCCGATGTCCGGGGTGGGCTGACCCGCGATCGGGGTGTCGCGAAGCGCGTCGGCGACGAGGTGACCCATCGTGGACTCGGAGGCACGGTCGTCACGGGTGCCGCCGGTGTAGCCGTCGGAGCCGTAGGTGCCGCCGGTGAACGCGGTGGTGATGTCGTCGGTGATCGTGCCGATCGCCTTGTTGCCGACCTGGTCGGCAGCGGCGATCGCGTTGTCGACGATCGTCTTCACGGCCGCGACGCGCGGCAGCGCGAGGTTCTCGGCCGCGGCCCGAGCGACGTTCTGCTGGGTGTAGGTGACGACGCCGTTGTCGACGGCGAGGTCGATCTCGCCGACGTGGTCGCCGTACGAGCCGGTCTGGATCACCGGACGAGTGCCCGCGGCGCCGGGGATCGGAGCGTCGTAGGCGTACAGCTGGTGGGTGTGGGCGGTGATGATCGCGTCGACGCTCGGGTCGGTCTCGTTGACGATGCTCGCGAAGGCGGGGCTGGCGGCGACGTTCTCGGCCAGCGTCTTGGTGCCGTCGGGCGCACCCTCGTGGTAGGCCGCGATGGTGACGTCGCAGGGAGCGTCGGCCTCCATCTCGGCGACCACGCGGTTCACCTCGTCGACCGGGTCCTTGAAGAGCAGCTGGCTGATGCCGCCCGGGCTGACCAGGGACGGCGTCTCCTCGGTGACGGCGCCGGCCACACACACGTCGAGGCCTGCGACGGTGGCCCGGTAGGACTCGTCCATGGCGGGCTCGTTGGTCGTCTTGTCGTAGACGTTGTCGCCGAGGATGGAGTAGTCGGCCTTGCGGTAGTCGGGGTTGGTGCCGTCGATCAGGTTCGCCTTGAGCCAGTCGAAGCCACGGTCGAACTCGTGGTTGCCGGCCGCGGTGGTGGCGAGGCCGAGGGCGTTCATCACGTCGACGGTCGGCTGGTCCTCGGCGTAGGCCGACGAGAACAGGGAGGCACCGATGTTGTCGCCGCCACTGACCAGCAGGGAGTTGTCGTCACCCTTGGCGGCCCGGATCGTCTCGATCGTCGTGGCCCACTTGGTGGTGTTGGCGTCGATGCGCCCGTGGAAGTCGTTGATCGCGAGGATCGTGAGGTCGACCGGAGCGGCGTGTGCCGGGGCGGCGACCAGGGCCAGCGAGG
>JAOPYB010000408.1 GCA_025964835.1 Nocardioides sp.
GTGTCGGGATGCCTTCGACAGGAGCACCATGAAGACCTCGGTGACCTCCGTGCACCTGCTCGACGGCGGGACGCTGGACGTCGAGTCCAGCGTCGTGGTCCCGGGCTGCCGTTACGGAAGCCGGCTCACGGTCCCGGTCCAGATGTTCCTCGTGGGCACGAGCAACGGCTACGTCCTCGTGGACACGGGCAACGACCCCGCGGTCATCGACGACCCCCTGGCCGCGTGGGGCCCGCGTCTCGCCGGCGCGGCCCGGCCCCGGATGGAGCCTCGTCACCACCCGGTGGAACAGCTCGGGCTGCTCGGCCTCTCGCCGGCCGATGTCAAGGTGGTGGTCTACACCCACCTCCACCACGACCATGCCGGCGGTGGTCGCCTGTTCACCGATGCGGTGCACGTGGTCCAGCGCACCGAGCACCGCTGGGCGCTCGACCCGGACCCGCCCGCCGCCGACGCCTACGTGCCGGGCGACCTGTCGACGCCCCGCTCGTGGCGGCTGGCCGACGGCGACTGGCACGTCCTTCCCGGGATCTCACTCGTCCTCACGCCGGGCCACACCCCGGGGCACCAGTCGGTCATGCTCTGGGACGTTCCCGACCTGGGCAACGTCATCCTGGCGGGTGACGCCATCAACACCCACGAGAACATCGCGTCCGACGCGCCACCGGGGATCACGACGGACGCCGTGGCGGCGTCGTTCTCGATGCGAAGGCTCACTGCCTTGGCGGACGCGACCGACGCGATCGTGGTTGCGGGCCACGACCTGCAGCAGTTCCAGACGATGCCGAAGACGCCAGACCGACTCGTGCGGACCGCCCGCTGGCCGGCCCCTGTGATGAGGTCGACCAGCCGGATCAGCCCGTAGGAGGAGGCCCGCGGTGGACGAGCCGGGTCACGGCGGGGTCGGGGGTCGCTGGGGGGTCGCCCCAACGACGGTCACCCTCAGCCCGTGCAGTCCGTGAGGCCGAGGCCGGCGGCGAGGTCGTTGGCCTCGCCGAACGGGTCGGTGTCTCCGCTGATGATGCTCGGGTCGGCCGTGACGGCGTCGATGCCGCTCTGGAGCGAGTCGAGCATCGCGGTCACGTCGGCCTCGCTGCCGTCGGGAGCACCGAGCTCCTCGATGCCGTCGTGCTGGCCCTGGATGTTGGGGACGAGCGTGTCGGAGGCGAACGCGTCCATCTGCTCCTGCGTGGGGCTGTCACCGAGCGCGCCGGCGGCGGTCTGGATGTCGGTGTTGCCCGCGGCACAGATCGCGTTCGCCTGGGTGGTGAAGTCCGCGGTCGTGATCGACAGGGTCGGGGAGGCGGACGGGTCCGCCTTGGCGCCGGAGTCGTCCTTGCCGCCGCAGCCGCTGACCGCGAGGCCGACGGCGAGCGCGATCGTGGGGAGCAGGAGGTGGGTGCGCGTCATGAGTGATGCCTCTCGTCAGGGCTCGGGGTGGTCCCGAGACGACGCGAGGGGTCCCGCGGTGCTCCGAACCTAGTGCCCGAAGCCCCTGCGGCGCCGCCGAATCAGCAGGCCGACGCCAGGTCGTCGGACTGGTTGGCGGCGTACCCGTTGCTGAGCGAGCCCACGGAACCACCGGTGACGACGTCACCCGAGTGGCTTGGGCCCTTGCCGGGCGCCGAGCCCTGGCCCTCGTCCCGGTCGATGGCCTGCGCGACCTTCTTCTTGATCAGCTTGATGTCGGGGTCGGCGGTGTTGATCATCGGCGGCACCAGCGAGAGCGTCGAGATCTTCTGCTCCTTGGCCTTCAGGGCCAGCGACATGAAGCGGTCGACCTCGCCGGCCGGGATATTCGTGGAGATCATCGCCGAGCTGGCCTTGGCGATCTGCTCGAAGTTTCGCACGGCGACCTGCGGGCTGATCTGCTTGAGCATGGCATTCATGACGCACTTCTGCCGCGCCATCCGTGAGTAGTCGTCGGAGCCCTCGCGGGCCCGGGCGTACCAGAGCGTGTCGTGGCCGTCGAGCCTGCGGACGCCGGGCTGGATGTAGCCGGTGACGTCGTCGCCGAGCCCGCCGACCGGGATGGGCTGGCGCACGTTGAGGGTGACGCCGCCGACGGCGTCGACGAGGTCCTTGAAGCCCTCGAGGTTCACCATCGCCCAGTAGTTGATCTTGAGGTCGGTGATGCCCTCGATCGCCTCGATCGTGGCGTCCATGCCCGGGGTCTTGCTCCCCGGGAAGAGCTCGGTGTTGTCGCCCGCCCAGGTGCTGACGCCGTTCAGGTAGCAGCCGTCGCAGTCGAAGCCGTCGGGGAACTGCTCGCGCATCACCGAGCCCTTGACGAAGGGGAAGTTGGCCATGTTGCGCGGCAGGCCGATGAGGACGGTGCTCCCGGTCTTCTCGTTGATGCTGGCGATCGTCATCGAGTCGGGGCGCAGGCCCCAGCGGCCGGCGCCGGAGTCCCCGCCGACGAGCAGCACGTTGTAACGGCCGTCGTGGGCGCTGGTGACCGTGTCACTGCCGAACATCGTCAGCATCAGGTCGCGCTGGACCCCGACCAGGTGCGCCCCGAAGAGCAGCGAACCGGCCACCGAGAGGCACAGGAAGCCGTTGACGCCGACGACCGCGCGCCGGTGTCCCATCAGCAGGGTCAGCGGCTGCCCGATCCGCCAGGCGTCCACGAAGAGTGCCGCCCAGCCGATCGCCGCGAGCATCAGGGCGAAGCGCAGCAGCCCGAGCATCAGCGAGTTGGTGACCAGCCGGAAGGCGAGCTCGTGCCAGGCGATACCGACCACGAGCGTCGTCAGCACGCCGACGACGAGGCCGAACCAGATCCGCAGCGCGATCCGGCCGACGCGGGCGTTGCCGGCGACGAGCTGGGCCGAGCCGGGAAGGACGAGCGTCATCACCATGAGGGCGATGGCACGGCGGAAGCGCACGCGAGCCGCGCGGTCACCCGCGCTGAAGCGCGAGGCCTGACTGTCGTGCAACCCGGGGGAAGAGACGGGTGGCATCGAGATGCCTCTCTGGTGTGGGGAAGTACTGCCCGCCAGTA
>JAOPYB010000444.1 GCA_025964835.1 Nocardioides sp.
TGCGCACCACGATGCTGGCGCACTGGCGCCGGAAGGCCCGTGCGCGGCTGCCCGAGCTGCACGACCTGGTGCGCTCCCGCCACGAGCTGATCGGCGAGCTCGCCCACCTCTCGGTCCCCGACCTCAAGGAGGCCGAGGGCGGGGTGCGGGACGCGACCGTGCTCAAGGCGCTGGTCGCGACCTGGCTCGTCGACGTGCCCCACGTCGAGCTCGAGCGCTGCCGCCTGGCCCTGCTCGACGTGCGGGACGTGGTCCAGGGAGTCGCCGGCCGCGCCACCGACCGGGTGGCGCCCGAACTCTGGCCCGAGGTCGCCGCGGGGCTGGAGCTCGCCGACGCCCGCGCCGCCCAGGTGCACGTGCGCGAGCTGGGTCGGCGCATCACCCACCTGTCACGGCTCACGTGGCGCCGCGTCGACGGGATGCTCGCCAGGCCCGTGTCGGTGAAGGGCGCCCGCCGCCCGTCCCTGACCCCGCTGGCGCAGGGGGTGGCCCTCGCGTCGGGTGAGGTGGTGCTGGACGTGAGGGCGCGACCCGCCGAGGACCCCGAGCTGCTGCTGCGTGCCTGCGCCGCCGCGGCCGAGCACGACGCGGTCCTGGCGCCGCCGACCGCGGCCCGCCTGGTGCGGGAGTGCCCCCCGCTGGGCGTGCCGTGGTCCGCCGAGGCCCGCCAGCTGCTGATCCGGCTGCTGGCGTCCGGCCGCGGCCTGCTGCCGGTCTGGGAGACGCTCGAGGAGACCGGCGCGCTGCACCAGATCCTGCCGGAGTGGGAGCGCATCCGGTTGCTGCCCCACGCCTCCGCCATCCACCGGTTCACGGTCGACCGGCACGTCGTCGAGACGTGCATCGAGGCGTCCACGCTGATCCGGCACGTGGCTCGGCCCGACGTCCTGATGGTCGCGGCCCTGCTGCACGACATCGGCAAGGGCAGCCTGACCGAGCACAGCGTCGCGGGGGAGCCGATCGCCCGGTCGATCGCGACCCGGATGGGCTTCGAGCCCGACGCGGTGGAGCTGATCGCGACGCTGGTGCGCCGGCACCTGCTGCTCGCCGTGACCGCCACGACGCGCGACCCCGACGACCCGGCCACCGTCGACCTGGTGGCCGCCCAGATCGGCGGGGCGGAGGCCCTCTCGCTGCTGACGGCGCTGACCGAGGCCGATGCCCGGGCGGCGTCGCCGAAGGCCTGGTCGACGTGGCGCTCCGGGCTGATCCGAGACCTCGCGCGCCGCACCCGCGCGGCCCTCGACACCGGCGTCGCGGCCCCGGCGGTCCCCTCCGAGGAGGTCGAGGTGCCCGCGGCCGCCCGCAACGGCGCGATGGCCGTCACGGTCGAGACGGGCGACGACGGCTCCCGCGTCACGTTCGTCGCGCCCGACCGGGTGGGCCTGCTGGGGGACACGGCCGCGGTGTTCGCCCTCCAGCGGGTGCCGGTGCGTGCCGCACGCGCCTGGGCACAGGAGCACTACGGCGTCTCCGTGTGGGAGGTCGCCGAGCAGCACCTCGACGCGGCGGTCCTGCGGCAGCGGTACGAAGCGATCGTCGAGGGCCGCCTCGACCCGGCCACGCGCCTGCGGCCCGCCGACGCGAGGGCGCTCGCACCGACGGTCGTGGTGCGGCCCGAGGCCTCCCAGCAGGCCACCGTGCTCGAGGTCCGGGCGGCCGACCGGCCCGGCGTCGTCTACCTGGTGTGTGCCGCGCTCGCCGCGCTGGACGTGGCCGTGCGGTCCGCGCACGTCGACACGCTCGGGCCGCAGGCGGTCGACGTGTTCTACCTCCAGGAGGCCTCCGCCGGTGCCCTGAGCGACCAGCGCTCGTCGGCCGCGGCGCACGCCGTACGCGCGGCTCTCTCCGGCGAGTGACCGCCCCGACGGTGGCCCGGTTAGTCTTGATCGACGACCGGCCACCGCACGGCCATCCGCCCCAGCACGAGGACTGACTTGTTCGCCACACTCTCCGACCGCCTCGCCGACACGTTCAAGAACCTGCGCGGCAAGGGACGGCTCTCCGAGGCCGACATCGACGCGACCGCACGCGAGATCCGGATCGCGCTGCTCGAGGCCGACGTCGCGCTGCCCGTCGTCAAGGAGTTCGTGGCGGCCGTCAAGGACCGGGCCCGCGGCGAGGAGGTCAGCGGTGCGCTGAACCCCGCCCAGCAGGTCGTCAAGATCGTCAACGAGGAGCTCGTGACGATCCTCGGCGGTGAGACCCGCCGGCTCCGCTACGCCAAGAGCGGTCCGACCGTGATCATGCTGGCCGGCCTCCAGGGCGCCGGCAAGACCACCCTCGCGGCCAAGCTCGCGCTCTGGCTCAAGGAGCAGGGCAAGACCCCCATGCTGGTCGCCGCCGACCTCCAGCGCCCCAACGCCGTCAAGCAGCTCCAGGTCAACGGCGAGCGCGTGGGCGTGCCGGTCTTCGCCCCCGAGCCCGGGAACGGCGTCGGTGACCCGGTCGGCGTCGCGCGTGCCTCGCTCGAGGAGGCCCGGCGCAAGCTGCACGACGTCGTCATCGTCGACACCGCGGGCCGCCTCGGCGTCGACGCCGAGCTGATGCAACAGGCCTCCGACATCCGCGACGCCGTCAGCCCCGACGAGATCCTGTTCGTCGTCGACGCGATGATCGGCCAGGACGCCGTCGTCACCGCCCAGGCGTTCCTCGACGGTGTCGGCTACGACGGCGTCGTCCTCACCAAGCTCGACGGTGACGCCCGCGGCGGTGCCGCCCTGTCGATCGCGTCGCTCACCGGCAAGCCGGTCATGTTCGCCTCCAACGGCGAGAAGATGACCGACTTCGACCTGTTCCACCCCGACCGCATGGCCTCGCGCATCCTCGACATGGGTGACGTGATGACCCTGATCGAGCAGGCCGAGAAGACCTTCGACCAGGACCAGGCCATGA
>JAOPYB010000479.1 GCA_025964835.1 Nocardioides sp.
CCGACTGGCTCGAGCAGGTGCTGGCGATGACCGACGGGCTCGGGGTCGACGTGGCCATCGAGGCCGTCGGCGTGCCGGCCACCTTCGAGGCGTGCACGAAGATCGTGCGCCCCGGCGGCACGGTCGCCAACGTCGGTGTCCACGGTGCCCCGGTCGAGCTGGCCCTGCAGGACCTGTGGATCCAGGACATCGCGATCACGATGGGCCTGGTCAGCACCTCGACGACCCCGATGCTGCTCAAGCTGGTGGCCCAGCACAAGCTGGCGCCCGAGAAGTTCGCGACCCACCACTTCTCGTTCGACCAGATCCTCGAGGCCTACGACACGTTCGGCCAGGCCGCTGAGACCAAGGCACTGAAGGTCGTCATCAGCCGCTGAACCCTGCGCTGAAGGCCCGGGCGCGGCCGGGACGGCCCGACTAGGGTCGTCCCGTGCCCGATGCCAGCGACCTGCCCGTCCTCGACGCCGAGGAGCAGCGGGTGCTCGGCGCCCTCCTGGAGAAGGAGCGCACCGTCCCGGCGTCGTACCCGATGACGCTCGGCGCCCTCCGCAACGCGTGCAACCAGACCAGCAGCCGCGACCCGGTCGTCGACTACGACGAGCCGATGGTCGAGGAGGTCCTCAAGCGGCTGCGGCCCCGGGAGCTGGTCCGGGTGGTGTGGGCCGCGACCGGCCGCCGGACGCTGAAGTACCACCAGGTCCTGGCCGAGCGCCTCGGCCTCGGCGACGACGAGCGCGCCCTGCTCACGGTGCTGCTCCTGCGCGGTCCCCAGGCCCCGGGCGAGCTCCGCACCCGCACCGAGCGGCTGCACCCGTTCGCCGACCGCACCGACGTGGAGGCGTGCCTCGCCCGGATGGCGGCCCGGTCGCAGCCCCTGGTCGAGGAGCTCCCACGCCGCCCCGGGCAGCAGGACGCCCGCTGGGTGCATCTGCTCGGCCCTGTCGAGACCGGCCCGGTCGCGCCGACGAACGCACCGGCCGTCGACCGCGAGAGCGTGCTGGCCGACGGTGGCGAGGCCCGTGACGAGCGGGTGCGGTCGTCGTACGACGCCATTGCCATGCCGTACGCCGACAGCCTCGTCGAGGAGCTCCTCGACGGCCAGCCCTTCGAGACCTGGCTGCTCGACCGGGTCGCGGCCCACGCAGACGGGCGGCCCGTCGTCGAGGTCGGCTGCGGCCCGGGCCACGTCACGGCCTACCTGGCAGCGGCCGGCGCCGACGCCAGCGGGATCGACCTCTCACCGGGCATGGTCGCCGAGGCACGACGCCGGTTCCCCGACGGCTCCTACGAGGTCGGGGACCTCCGGCGCCTGATGCGCCCCGCGGCGAGCCCGGGCTGGGCCGCGGTCCTGGGCTGGTACTCCCTCATCCATCTCGCCGCGTCCGAGTTGCCGGGAGCGGTCGAGGCCCTCGTCCGCCCGCTGGCGCCCGGTGGCTGGCTGGTGCTCGGGATGCACGCCGGGGCGCAGGTGCGGCACAACGCCAGCTGGTTCGACATCCCCGTCGACCTGGACTTCGTGTTCCACGACCCCGAGAGCGTGGTGGGCGTCGTCGAGGGAGCGGGCCTGGTCGGCGTCGAGTGGTACCGCCGCGGTCCGCTGGTCCACCGGGGCGAGACCACGCAACGCCTCTACGTCGTGGCGCGCAAGCCCGGCTGAGACCCCGTCAGGCCGGCGTCAGCACGCAGTCGGCCAGCACGGGTGCGCCGTCGCGCTCACCCTCGCCGGCGACCGTCGCGGAGACGACGATCCCGGCATCGGTCTCCCAGCAGCGCACCCGGATCGTCTCGCCGGGGAACACGACGCCGGCGAAGCGGGCGGTGAATGCCCCGACCCGGCCCGCGTCGCCGCCGAGCAGCTCGTCGGTCACGGTGCGCAGGACGATGCCGTAGGAGCAGAGCCCGTGCAGGATCGGCGCCGGGAAGCCGGCGGCCTCGGCGAAGGCGGGGTCGGCGTGCAGCGGGTTGCGGTCGCCGCAGAGCCGGTAGAGCAGCGCCTGCTGCGGGGTCACGTCGTACGTCGTGTCGGCGTCGGGCGAGCGGTCAGGCGTCTCGACCGGCTCCGAGCTGCCCCGCTCGCCGCCCCAGCCGCCCTCGCCGCGCACGAAGATCGAGGAGCGGACGCGCCACAGCTCCTCGCCGGACGGTGCCGTGGCCACGCCCTCCTGCCAGATCACCGCGGCCCTGCCCTTGTCCCAGACGTCGGTGATGTGGGTGCTCAGGGTCGCGGTGCCGGAGGTCGGCAGGGGGCCGGTGACCGCGATCGCCTGCGACCCGTGCACCACCTGCGCGAGGTCGATGTCGCAGCCGGGCAGGTCCAGCGGCGGCGGGTCCGTCTCGTGGAGGGTCGGCGCGACGATGCCGAACGACGGCAGCACCTGGAGCCCGGCGGTCTCCAAGGTGTACGAGAGGTCCGTCGCGCCGAGCGCGAGGTGGTAGAGCAGGACGTCGCTGACGTCCCACGAGAAGGTGCGGTCCGGCAGCTGCGCGCCGATCGCGACGCTCGGGTCGATGGGCACTCAGGCCTCCGTGGTCTCGACAGGCTCGACCACCGACGAGGCGATGTCCTCGGCGGCGAGGTAGCCGAACGCCAGGGCGGGGCCGATCGTGGCGCCCGGGCCGGCGTACGTGCGGCCCATGACGGCGGACGAGACGTTGCCGGCGGCGTAGAGGCCCTCGATGACCGAGCCGTCGGGGCGCAGCACCCGGGCCCGCTCGTCGGTGACCAGCCCGCCCTTGGTGCCGAGGTCGCCGGGCACGACCCTGACGGCGTAGAACGGGCCCTGGTCGATCGTGTGCAGCGACGGGTTCGGCTTGACCGTGGGGTCGGAGTAGTACTTGTCGTAGGCGCTCTCGCCGCGGTGGAAGTCCTCGTCGACCCCGGACGTCGCGAACGCGTTGAACCGTTCGACGGTCGCGGTGAGCGCCTCGGCCGGTACGTCGATCTCGACGGCCAGCGCGGCCAGCGAGTCCGCCCTGCGGATGGTGCCGTGCGTGTACCAGCGGCCGGGGAAGGGTTGCCGCGGCATCAGGCCGGCGAACAGGTAGCGGTTGCGGTAGCGCTGGTCGATGACCATCCAGGCAGGCACGTGACCGACGCCGGTGGCCTCGCCGCGGTAGATCTCGTGCACGGCCTCGACGTACGGCAGCGCCTCGTTCATGAACCGCTCGCCGGCCTGGTTGACGATGATCGAGCCCGGCAGGTTCCGCTCGGCCAGGCAGAACCACGGGCCGTTGGGGAGCGGGATCGTCGGTCCCCACCAGGCGTCGTCCAGCAGGTCGGTCTGCGCGCCCGCGGCGATGCCGGCCAGGATGCCCCCGCCGGTGTTGAACTGAGAGCCGGTCGTCCAGTCGACCGAGGTCGGGTGCGGCTGGTGCTTCTCGCGCATCTCGAGGTTCTTCTCGAAGCCGCCGCTGCCGAGGATCACGCCGCGGCGGGCGCGGACCGTGGAGGTCTCCCCGTTGCGGCGGACGGTCACGCCGGTGACGCGGCCGTCCTCGATGAGCAGGTCGGTCAGCTCGGTCTCGTAGTGGACCGGCACGCCGGCGTCGAGCAGCCCCTTGCGCAGGCCGATCGCGATCGCGTTGCCCATCGCGAACATCCGGCGGCGGAGCAGCCCGCCGACGATCCGCCTGAGCAGCACCTTGGCCATCGTGAGCGGGCCC